>JBBQLD010000294.1:0-6198 GCA_038327555.1 Chitinophagales bacterium | reverse complement strand
TTTGCTTGAAGGCTGCCTGTGATGTGGGAGCCAATTTGGGCGTAGCCCGAAGCACATAGCGCGAAAAAAGAGAGTGCGAGTGTAAGTCTTTTCATACAAGAAGGAAGGATAATCGGCAAAGGTAGTTTTAGCTGAAAATCCTTCCTCCTTTTGATTAGGTAAAATGGTCAGAGGCGGACAAATAGAGTTAGAAATATTGACCTTCGGTGTAAAAACGGGGATACACTACATTTCGATACCCAGAACCAAAATAGTATTTTACCCCCATAGAATATCCGACAAACGCCGTGTGCATATTTCTGATTTGTACGACCAGCTGTCCAGGAGGCGCAAAATCATACTTATTTTCGTCCCAAAAACCAGCTACCTCAAAAGTGGTATAAATGTTCTTGCCAAGGTTCACGCCAAGCTCAATACTTGAATTGAATGAATAGCGCAACCATTGATACGGGTTATAGTCCAAATTGCTACCTACCCCTGCTACCATGAAACCCCAGGGGCCAATTTTGGCGTATTCGCCATAAATCTGATGATTTCTTAAAAAGATATCTTACGTTTCGATTTTTTGTCCGCTCGAAACGGATGTAGACCAGGTGTATCCCAGGACAAATCGCTTTCTGAAATAATCTTTATACGGCAAAAAACTATATTCCAGGCCTATTCCAAGGGCATTTGAAGCGTCATTTTGAACGGGTGCCGAACCGTTGTCTTTTTCCCAATATTGGAATTGTGAAAATCCGGCGCTTACAGACCAATTTGGGGAAAGGCTATAAATTCCCGTAAGATTTAGCCTTAGTCTTGCATTGCTATGACCGGAATTGCCTGAAACGGCATTAATCCGCTGCCAATTTTGCAACAAGAAGTAATCCACCAACCCGCTTAATCTCCATTTTTCATTAATAGACTTGTTGCGGTGGATGGCTTTGGCGGGTAAAAAGTCCTTTTTCCGAATGCCTTCGTTAAATTTTTCGCCGAATATGCCCGATTTCGACTGCAAAATTTGCCTAGGCATTTGAAAAAATGACAAATTTCCCCACTCAAAGCCCTCCACCGCAACAAGTCTAATGTGCCAAAACGCAAAGGAGGGTTTTAGGAGAAATATGCCTTCTTGAATCTCAATAGGGCTGGTTTATGGGTTGGAGTCTTCAAAACTTGAGCTTTGCCCATTTACCTGTAGCCCAGGGTTAAACGTCCATTGATTCCAGGGATCAGGGGTGTTGGCATGATCAACAACAGGGCTAATTTGATAGCTAATAGATTGGGCAATAGGGGTTTGCAACAAATAAGAAAGCAACCCTTGCTTAAAAGTCAGCAATCCTTTTTCGCGTATACTTCCCTTGTTTTCCGCAGGCTCAGTACGCCAGATTATAGGAAAAAGGAAAAGCAGGAAAAAACTTTTTTCATTGAGCACACACTTACATGGTTAAATTATGCACCCAATAAAGAATGAGACGGAGGTTATGCTGCCTTGTTTTAGTTCATTTAATGGTAACTTAACCTCAAGATTCTAACTCCAACTCACATACTCAGGTATATCAGCAATGATTTCAAACCTATTTCCTTTGTTGTACATGACCTGACTCCAAAGCTTGGACGGTTTCGATTTGAATAAGTAGTTGGCATGCATGTGCGCCGTTATCCAGGACCCAGTTTCCATTTCTTCCTCGAGTTGTCCGCCAGACCAGCCAGCGTAGCCAACAAAAAAACGGATGTTGTCTGGTTCAATCAAACCACTGCTTATCAAGAATTTTAAGCTGTCAAAGTCGCCACCCCACCATACGCCATCGGTTAGCTGAATACTTTCTTCCAACAAATCGCCGACATTGTGCACATAATGTAGGGTGTCTGTTTGGACTGGTCCGCCGTAGAACACCTCGGCGTCAAAGGTTGGGAAGGTGCTAATGAGGTCGTTAATTTTCATGTCTGTTTTCTTGTTCAGAATGAATCCTACACTGCCCTCATCGTGGTGTTCGCACAGCAGAATTACCGCACGTTTGAAATATGGATCAAGCATGAAGGGCTCCGCTACCAGAAGCTGCCCGCTTTTAATTATAGAATTGATAGTCATCGAACACAAAGGATTAGTCTTGGACGAAAGTAAGTAAGAATATTTTTACGCCCAAATTTTACGCCGATAAAATTCAACCAAGTTACTTAGCAGCCCCAACAATCTCCACGCCAGCTGATGTGCCAACTCGTTCAGCACCAGCATCAATTAAAGCTTGCGCCTCTACAAATGTTCGGATACCCCCGGCTGCTTTGATTTTGATGTTTGCAGGAGCAATTGCTCGAAGTGACCGCACCATATCGGGTGTAGCTGCATGGCCATGAAAGCCTGTACCTGTTTTGAGCCAGGCCACACGAGCACTTTCTGCGAGTTCGCAGACCCTGCGAATCTCGTCATTCGTCAATAACCCGCATTCAAGGATGAGTTTGAGGGTACGACCACGCATATTGGTGGCTAGTGCCAGTGCTTCAATATCGTTGCCGACATGATTCCAATTGCCGCTTTTAATCGCTGAAATATTGATTACAGCATCAATTTCGTCTGCCCCGTCTTCCGTGGCGCGTTTGATTTCCTCACTTTTGGCTGCAATACCGGAGTAGCCCATTGGGAACCCTACTACGGTCACGACACGTGTTTTTAAATGTGTCTCGTCTATAAGCCTCTTGGCTTCACGCACAAATAATGGCGGAATACATACGCCTGCAAATTTATGCCTTTGGGCTTCTTCGCAGATGCGTCGCACATCAGCCAAACTGGTGTCTGGCTTCAAGATGGTCTGTTCGATAAAATTGGCGATGTCTGGCATGGTAGCTTTTCCTCTTTTTTCATCCAAATGTTTGCAAAAACTGCTCCGAAAATTATGGCGAGTTTGCTAGGAGATAATTGTAATTTCCCAAAAAGGGTTCGTAAAGGTTAAAAAGCCATTTTGGATGGCTTGAGCCGACAAATGTAACACCTGATTTTTAGGTTCTGGATTTTCATCCTGAAATATTTTAATGTTCTTACGGAACCTTTACAGCATTTAGCACTTGCATCACGATATCTTCCGCGGTCAAGCCTTCTGCCTCGGCTTCGTAAGTGAGGCCTATGCGATGCCGAAGTGCGTCGGCGCAGATGTAGCGCACATCTTCAGGTACCACGTAGCCTCGTCGACGTAAAAAAGCTGTGGCGCGAGAAGCCTGCGCCAATGCAATACTGGCCCTTGGCGAACCGCCGTATTGGATAAGCGGGGCAAGATTTTTTAGTCCGAACTGGGCCGGGTGACGTGTCGCAAAGACAATATCAATAATGTACTGTTCTATTTTTGCGTCCATGTAGATGCCGTGCATCACCTCTCGTGCACGGAGTAAGGTGGCCGTGTCGAGTACTTTGTGTACATGCGGCTGTTCGCCCGAAAGATTGCGTCGCATGATGTCGCGCTCTTCTTCTTTGGTGGGATAGCCAATTTTCACCTTTAACAAAAACCGGTCCGCTTGCGCTTCAGGGAGTGGGTAAGTGCCTTCTTGCTCAATTGGATTTTGGGTAGCCAGAACCAGGAATGGCTCCTCTAACAGGAATGTCTCTGTGCCGATGGTAACCTGTCGCTCCTGCATCACTTCGAGTAAAGCACTTTGCACCTTTGCTGGAGCGCGGTTAATTTCATCGGCAAGTACAAAATTGGAAAAGATAGGGCCCTTACGGACGGTAAATTCAGAGCGCGAAGGATTATAAATCATGGTACCCAAAACATCTGCAGGCAGTAAGTCGGGCGTAAACTGGATTCGGCTGAATTGGGCATCTACCGCTTGCGCCAAAGTTTTGATGGCCAAAGTTTTTGCCAGCCCAGGCATTCCTTCTAATAAGATATGGCCTTTGGTAAGCAGCCCAATGAGCAATTTTTCAAGCATTTGCTCCTGGCCGACAATCACTTTTGAGGTCTCGGCTTTTAATAGTTCCACAAATCCACTTTCAAGATGGATTTGTTGGTTTAAGGCTTGAAGGTCGAAGTATTGAGCCATTTTATTTGTGGATACGGGCATCTATTTATTTGTGGATGGGGCTAATCTGACAAAGTAGAATTAGGCGCGTGTGCATATTAAGTTGTTACTTACCAAACATACAATTGGGCCAATTTCCCAAAATAGGCAGCAAAAGTAGCACGCGTTTTTGAGGTCTGAAGGATTCTACTGCGAAGGTTTTGCCCTTTTAGTACTTTTGCTTCCCAAAATCTGTTCCTTAGGAACGCGATTGGAATAAAATTACAATTTTTCACACATGAAAGCATACGTTTTCCCAGGTCAGGGTGCTCAGGCAGAAGGCATGGGCAAAGAACTTTACGAGGCTAACACCCATGCCAATGAACTTTACGAGCAAGCCAACGCTATACTTGGTTGGCGGATCAGTGATGTAATGTTCGAGGGAACAAAGGAAGATTTAACTCAGACCAATGTAACGCAACCAGCTGTTTTTCTGGAAAGCATTGTGCGTGCAAAAGTGGCGGGTTCAGCGTTTCAACCTGCCTGTGTAGCAGGGCATTCGCTGGGAGAATTCACAGCACTTTGCGCGGCAGGGGCATTATCTTTTGAAGCAGCCCTTTCTCTGGTAAATAAACGTGCTTCCGCTATGCAAAAAGCCTGCGAACTGGCAGATGGTACAATGGCTGCCGTGCTGGGCATGGAAGATGCTGCGGTAGAAGCGGTTTGTCAAAGCATTGAAAATGACATTGTTGTAGCAGCAAATTACAATACTCCTGGCCAATTGGTTATTTCTGGCTCGCGAAAAGGCATTGAAATTGCTGTAGAAAAACTGACCGCACTCGGCGCCAAGAGAGTTATCGTATTGACTGTAGGTGGCGCATTTCACTCTCCATTGATGAAACCCGCCCAGGATGAATTGGAGCAGGCAATCAATGCGGCAAATTTTTCAAGGCCAATTTGTCCTGTTTACCAGAACGTACACGCAAAACCCGTAATCGACCCGGATGAAATTCGCAAAAACCTGATCGCACAACTTACCGCTCCAGTGCGCTGGACCCAAACAATCGAAAATATGATCGCCGATGGTGTCGCCGAGTTTGTAGAAGTAGGCGCAGGTGCGGTATTGCGTGGTATGATCCGAAAGATCAATAAAGATGCCATTACTGACGGACTCTGAGTATGGAGTGATGGGGTGATGGAATGATGAAGTGATGGAATGATGAAGTGATGGAGCGATGGAGCGATGAAGTGATTGGGTGATGGAGAGGTGGAGCGATGGAGCGATGAAGTGATTGGGTGATGGAGAGGTGGAGTGATGGAGCGATTGGGTGATGGAGCGATGAAGTGATGGAGCGATGAAGTGATGGAGCGAGACCGGGAGTGTTCAGAAAACTGTGTCAGCAGAAATCAAAACTCTTCTTTCAGCCGTACACTTTTTTATTTTGAAAATTTGCGCGTTCAAATTGCTTGTTATTCTGAACGTAGTGAAGAATCTGAGGCCGAAGGCCGAAGCTTTTTCTTCTAAATTTTAGGCCTTCTGCCTCAGATTCTTCACTACGTTCAGAATGACAAGCCACAAAAAAGAAGTGTACGGCTGGAAAAAAACTCTTTTAAAAACATGATTCGCAAAACACTTTTTTTGCGGTATGAAAAAAACAAAGATCAAAAGTCCAACGTATTTTACGGAAGGGACTGAAGCTGCTCTGATACAGGGTCTTTATGATGGCACGAGTTTGTCTGAGCTGATGGCTCCGATGCTCAAGCGGATTGTTGAAGCGGCCCTTAGTGGGGAGCTGGCGGCGCACATTGAATCGGAGAAAGCAGAAGGGGTGTCCAATCGTCGCAACGGTCTTCAAAGCAAAACGGTTCGAAGCGAATATGGTCCTGTAGAGCTTGAGACCTCTCGAGACCACAACGGTAGTTTTGAGCCCAAGTTGATTGGCAAGCAGGAGCGCCAGTTTCGCAACGGGGTGGAGCGTCATATTCTTGATTTGTACGGCCTTGGCATGAGTTACGGCGACATTAGGGCGCACATGAAGAAGATGTACGGCACAGAATTGTCTGATGCGCAGGTGTCTCATGTGACGGACCGTGTTCAGCAAGAAATGGAGCAGTGGCGCAATCGTCCTTTGGCTGACCAGTGGGCTATCGCTTATTTCGACGGCATCCGCTATAAGATCCGCTCTGGTGGCCAGGTGGTCCCTGTGACGGTCTATATAGCCATTGGCATCGATA
>JBBQLD010000293.1:0-6251 GCA_038327555.1 Chitinophagales bacterium | reverse complement strand
CGGGAGGTGGTGAGTAAGCCGCCTTTGGAGGTTTTGAGGCAGGAGGTTTAGGGGGGCGGAGAAGGTGTAATTTTGTACAAGCATTATTTATGCTCAAAACTGTACTTTTGCAGGTCAACTAAATGATCATGAGTAGAAAAGCGATTAAATTTAACGAAATCAATCAAGCAGTCAATTTCGATGAGCCCATTGGACCGGATCATGCTTTTTTTACCGATTTTTCAATGGTTCGCGGCGACTTTGAAGAACAGATCGTATACGCCAACCTCAATGTTGATATTGACGGGGATAGCTTGACCTTTGATCCAGCTCTAAATGGCCTAAATAAAGTTACCTTTTTTCTGGGTGGTATGCGTGGCAGCGGGAAAACCACCGAGCTACAGAAATACGCGAAAAAACTTCAACACACAGACTGTTTCTTCTGCGTCGTGTGTAATATTGATGAGGAACTGGATCTGAACAACTTGGAATACATGGACATTATGGTATTTCAATTGGAAAAACTGACTCAGGCGCTGCGCGAAAAAGACATCAGAATTGACGAAGGTGCCATGAAAAGCTTGGAAAGATGGTTTCAAGATACGGTGGAAGAAGTAAATCGTTCCATTACAGGCGAAGCTGGAATCGAAATTGGTGCTGAAGCTAAACTAGGTTTTTGGAGTATTCTTAACATTTTTGGCTCTTTGAAAGCAGGCATGAAAGGCAGTGTAGAACGAGCTTCAAGTGTGCGCTCCACCTTGAAAAACCGTTTTGATGATTTTGCCAACCAGTTTAACCTTTATATTGAAGAAGCCAATGTCGCCATTAGAAAAGAGAATTTGGGTAAAGAAATTCTTTTCATCGTAGACGGGTTAGAAAAAACCATGACTTCGGAGACCAGGCGTAAAATTATCATGGATGAAACTAATCGCATCCACAAGGTTGAGGCTTATACGCTGTTCACTTTGCCCATTGAGCTGATGAAAGAACGGGAAAAACTCAAGCAGAATTTTTTTGTAGAATCTTTCCCATTTGTAAAGCTCCTAGAGAAAAATGGGCAACAACGAATAGATGCGTTAGAGCAATTCAAAGAGTTTGTTTTTAAGCGAATAGACAAAAGCCTTTTCGATAGTGACGCAACGATTGAAAAAGCAATCCATTATGGCGGCGGCAGCCCACGTGAATTATTGCGTATCTTGAAGACAGCAACGATTTTTGCCGACAGGGCAAAAGGGAAAATTGATATTGCGGCACTCGACAAAGCACTTCAACGAATGGCCAATCAGACCGCCTTATATATAGAACCAGCGCAGTGGGAGAAAATAGCTCAGGTGGCAAAGAATCAAACAGCCGCTTTTGATCAGACCGTTCAAGATTTGCTCGAACGCAATCTGCTCATGGAATACAACGACGGCAATTACAAACGCCCAAATCCTTTGCTCGAACTTTCCGAAGCTTACCGCCACTATGTCTAAGCCACTTTATGAGGAACTAAGCTACCTTGCACACGCGGTAGAAGGCGAGACATTCCATTTCATTGTTGTGCAATGGACCCATTTTAGTTTGATTCAAAAAACCAAAGATTACCTACTTCAGCAATTTCCTGAGCGTTCAGCCTGTAGCATTCATTTGAAAGGTACAAGCTATGAGCCCCTTATTTCTCAAATACTTGATCAGGCCGGGGGGTTTATCTTTCTCGATGATTTTGAGCGCTTGGTAGATGACCCCGACTTGCGTGTTGCTTTCAATCAACGCCGTGGGAAGCTTGCCCGTTTGCCGCTCACTATTGTAGCCTTTATTCCTTCTGGGGAAAAATATGTGACAAAACTTATCAAAACCATTCCCGATTGGTGGAGCGTACTCACCTTCTTTACGACCTTAGAAAATAAAGAAGAACAAATTAATCTTTCACGTACGGTTTTTAACGAACCACAAAATACGTACACCCTTGGTGGGAAGCAACAAGAAGACCGACTTGCGGAAATCCATCGTTTAAAAACACGCATTGCCGATACAGCACCGAAGCCGGAAAATGCCGCGCTTATCAATCAACTTTACCGTCAGGTTCTTGAGATTTGCGAAACTGCCGGGCTTTATCAAATTGGACTTGAAACAGTAAACGAATGGCTCAAAATCGCCTTTGCACTTGATTATGAGAAGATAGATTCAATTACATTCTCTTTTTTGCTTGACCGAATTGGCACTTTCGAACAGTACCTAGGTCATTATGATCGGGCAATTAGCCTTATGGAGAAAGCCTTGGAGCTTGATTTAACGAATTTTGGCCCAGACCATTCAAACGTCGCCGTTCGCCAATCGAACTTGGCCATCGTTTACAGAAATTTAGGTCAATACGAGCGAGCTAAGGACTTGCTTGAGTCGGCTTTGGCATCCAATTTGAAAATTTTTGGCCCAGACCATCAAAGCGTTGCCAATAGCCAATCGAACTTGGCTAACGTTTACAGAAATTTAGGCCAATACGAGCAAGGGCGGGACTTGTTGGAGGTAGCTTTGGCATCCGATTTGAAAAATTTTGGCCCAGACGATCCAAGCGTCGCCGCGAGACAATCGAACTTGGCCGCCGTTTACTTCGACTTAGGCCAAAAAGAGCACGCGCGTAACTTGCTGGAGGCTGCTTTGGCTACTAATTTGAAAATTTTTGGCCCAGACCATCCAAAAGTCGCCACTGTCCAATCGAACTTGGCCGTCGTTTACGGAAATTTAGGTCAATACGAGCGAGCTCGGGACTTGCTGGAGGCCACTTTGGAATCGGATTTGAAAAATTTTGGCCCAAACCATCCATCTATTGCTACACGTTATAACAACCTGGCACATGTATATGCCCGAATGAATGAATCTTCAAAAGCATTAGAAGGGTTTGAGAAAGCACTGACTATACTAAAGCATAATTTTGGGGAAAATCATCCTTATGTGGGGATTCTCCTTAAAAGTATAGTAGCGCTTAAGGAATAAATTATGGCAGCAAATATGACTATAATCAACTATAGTAAAATTCTGCCCATTCTCCGCTACTCTAAAATTACTTTTGGCCTTCCTAATAGGCATTTCGGTCTTCTCCAATTGTAAAAAAAATCCGACTTGCCAGTTGCTTGATCCTCCACTTATGCAGCAATGGGAGGCTCCAATTTATTCGCCGGATGAACGGCTTACCAATTTCTTTATTTACAAAAACGAGCTCTACTACAGCATCGGGCTCAACCATCCACAATAGGTAACCCTGAACACTCTGGACGGAAAAAGTCAATTCAGTCCAACATGGGATGGTCTGGAGCGAATAGACAATTTTTATGTAGACGGAGACTATCTGTACTGGAATTACCGTAATGATATTTGGCGTAGAAATCTGGCACAGTATTGCAATGAAAAAATAGGCGCCATCGGATATGAATTTACAGATGGCTACAATGAAGGCCATATCACGCCTTTTGAAGGCCTGTTAGCGGGTTACTTTAGAGAAGGAAGCATGTCTGATCGGGATTATGCCATTGGACTATACAATATGGCAAACCAGCAGGAGCTGTTTCGGTATCAGGTAAATGATGCTCAGGTTGTCACCAACCTTGGTGTCCCCGCTATTGGACGGACCAGCTTCGGAGACACCCTTATCAGTTTTGTGGAGATGACCAAAAACAAACTAATAATCTTCAATCTTAGTCAAAAGGACACGCTACAGATCCTGTTACCCAGCGATGACCTGTACTTCCCATCGCTGCGAAACATTCATATCCGGAATGGGCGAGTATTTGTGGCCCTTCGATTTCGGGTATTTTGCTTCGATGCTATTACTGGCGCAAAGATTTGGGAATTTCAGGAAGGTGAAAAAATAAAGGCCAGCACCCTGCGGTTTTGGAATAATCGGCTCATTTTCCACAGCAATTCAGGCATACTCATGTCACTGGATCCAAATACGGGTCAAATCCTTTGGCAGAATGATCCCGATGACTCCGGAGCGTTCGACCAGACTTTGGTGGGTGATATTTTATATTATTCCACCAATCCACCAAACCCTGATGTGTTGGGCATAGACATAAACGACGGCTGCAAGAAGGTTCTTTTAGAAGATCCATTCGGTTTTTCGGGCGGGGTCATAGGCTCAGACAGCCATGGGAGGCTTCTTTTTGCATTGTCTACTTTGACTGCCTATAAACAACAATAGTCTGCCTGAATATTGGGTATCTGCTCACCTTCGCCCCCAACTTATGCAACCAGGAAAACCCTCCTGATCGCCCGCGCTTTTCCCTCACCCTGGAGCGGCTCGCCCGTTATCTGCTGTTAAAATGTAACAGGTGACACCTTCCCGTTGCCAATTTTCTTACCCAAACTTCCGTATCCTTTCCAAAATATACATGGCTGGTTCCCGCACTTCTGCTGCCACACTGTTCAGGAATGCGGCGCTGTCTTTTGCGAGTATGGCCTTTACATTTTTGTAGATATACAAAATTGTAGATGTTCAAATTTGTATATTTGCAAAAACGAATTTTGCAATTCGTTGCCTTCCGACCTGCTGGGTGTTTTCGCCAACTGCAAAAACAGACGGCACTGGCAATGGACATGGACATTCCATATTGGACATTGGACATTTGCTTATCTTCGCCCCCAACTATGCAAGTCGGAAAAACTATCCTTGACCGTCCACGCTTTGCCCTCACCCTGGAGCGGCTTTGCCACCAGTTACTCGAAGACTGGGGTGACTTTTCCGATGCCTGCATCATTGGGATTCAGCCACGCGGCACCTTGCTTTCCAATCGTATACATGCCCGGCTGGAACAACTCGTCGGCAAAAAAATAGAATACGGCAAACTGGATATCACGTTTCACCGCGATGACTTTCGGATGCCTGATGGGCCACTTGCCCCACATCCCAATGAAATTGATTTCATTGTTGCTGATAAAAAGGTATTGCTGATTGACGATGTGCTCTACACCGGGCGTACCATTTCGGCGGCTTTGGCGGCTTTGCAGGATTATGGTCGGCCCAGTGCTGTAGAGCTAATGGTATTGGTAGACCGTCGCTTCAATCGCCATCTGCCCGTTCAAGCCGACTATATTGGTATTACCGTGGATGCCCTAAATGAGGCGTATGTGAAAGTGAAGTGGGAGGAGATTCACGGGGGAGATGAGATTTTGTTATTTGATAAAAAACCATGAAAGGACTTTCAACACGCCACCTGATTGGCATCAAAAACATCACCGAAGACGACATCCAGCTCATCTTCGAAACGGCTGATAATTTCAAGGAGGTGATCAACCGCCCAATAAAAAAAGTTCCTTCTCTGCGGGATATCACGGTAGCTAATTTGTTTTTTGAAAGCAGCACGCGTACTCGGGTTTCCTTTGAATTGGCTGAACGCCGCCTCAGTGCCGACACGGTGAATTTTGCCGCCAGCAGTAGTAGCGTAAGCAAAGGAGAGACCCTCCTCGATACCGTAAATAATATCCTGGCCATGAAAGTTGACATGGTGGTGATGCGCCACCCTGCTCCTGGCGCTTGTGTGTATCTATCCAGCCGAATCCCAGCCAATATCATTAACGCCGGCGACGGCACGCACGAACACCCTACCCAAGCCCTGCTCGACGCTTTTTCCATTCGGGAAAGACTTGGCGATGTGGCGGGCAAAAAAATAGCCATCATCGGCGATATCCTGCATAGCCGAGTGGCACTGAGTAATGTTTTTTGTCTGCTCAAACTTGGCGCAAAAGTGCGGGTCTGCGGTCCGCCAACCTTGATCCCGAAATACTACAAGGACCTGGGTGTAGAGATCAGCCACGACGTGCGAGACACCCTGCGCTGGTGCGATGTGGCCAACGTACTCCGTATTCAACTCGAACGGCAGGACATCAAATTCTTTCCCAGCCTGCGGGAGTACCATCAGTATTTCGGCATCACCGGCCAAATGCTCCTTGAATTAGATAAAGAAATAGTGGTCATGCACCCCGGCCCAATCAATCGCGGGGTAGAAATCTCCTCGGATGCTGCCGATGGGCCGCACAATATCATCCTGCAACAAGTGGAAAATGGTGTGGCGGTTCGAATGGCAGTGTTGTATCTGCTGGCTGCGGGGAATTGAACGAAATGTTTATGAGGGTTTATGAGGGTTGATAAGGGTTTATGAGGGTTGATGAAGGTTGATAAACCCTTTCGATTACCCATAAAATGGTAAGTTGTTTAAAATCAATAGGTTGTATTTTTTTATAAACCACACAGTTTCCAGCCTTACACTTCTTTTTTGCTGTTTGTCATTCTGAACGTA
>JBBQLD010000292.1:0-6255 GCA_038327555.1 Chitinophagales bacterium | reverse complement strand
AGTGAAGAATCTGAGGCCGAAGGCCTAAAATTTAGAAGAAAAAGCTTCGGCCTTCGGCCTCAGATTCTTCACTACGTTCAGAATGACAAACAATTTGAACGCGCAAATTTTCAAAATAAAAAAGTGTACGGCTGAAAGATTCGGCGAAAAATTTAACGAAGGCATTCGGAAAAAGGACTTTTTATGCGCCAAAGCCATCCACCGCAACAAGTCTATTTAGGCGAGTGAGTTTCCCTATCCGTTTGTGCCAGTGCTTTAATCACCAAACCAAATCAGATTTTGTAGCGTTGGTTTGAATGATTCTAATTCAATCCGGCATTTTCCCTCCTGAGATACTCTTGGGCACTAAAGTTTCCATCAAGCCCATTTGAGCAGAGCGCCAAATGTACCGGACAATTCCATCTGTAGGTTCTCGCAGATAGTATATGGTACCAATTTTAAAGGGTTGGGAGGCCGAACCGGGTTCATTTTTCCCTCGGAGTACCAGATTTGCCACAACGGAAATAAACTTTTTTTTGCTCCCGTCTTTTTCGCGTAAAACGCTTATTTTCAAGTCATCATAAGTCGCTTCTATAGTGCCTTGAGCCAGGCCATTTCGGACTTGAACCTTAAGTTCCATCTTTTGAGCGATGCCAGATTCTATGCGGAAATTATTTTTATCTTCCACCAGGCGGTTGAGATAGGTCATGTCTATTCGGCCCAGGTGAGCGGAATAATCACAATTAAAAGTCTGAGACAGCAGCGGGAACTGAAGCGACAAATCGAGCAAACCGGCTCCCATCAGTTCTGCCCGTGCATCAATGCGTGCAGGCGTGGCATTGCTCATTTTGAGGGTATCGTTCGTGACGTTTAAAATGACGCCATTGGCATGCTCAAATTCGAGTTGTCCTTTATCGTTTTCCAACAATTCTGTATAAAGGATATTTGAATTGCGCAGCAAAATGGTGTCAATATTCAGGTAGACCTTAATGTTGCGGAAGAGTTCATGTGGCATTCGCTTATGTCTGGAAAGCGGCAGGTTTTTGTCTTGATACAGCTTGACCTGGGCACTTTCTATCACCACAGATTCCATTGTCAATTCCGCTTTGTGCAGTGCCCGGAACAGGTTCAGTTTTCGAATGATGATTTCTTTCATATTGATTTTGACCCGGGGTACACGCAGCGTCAATCGCTTCATGAATTCAGCGTCTGCAATAGTGGGAAGTATACTGACCTGTTGCAGTTTTATCAAATCGTCCTGTCCGTCTATAGTTGCCGACTTTATGCGATAAGCATAAACGCTGCCAGCCGGGCAAAATTCATAGTTGAGCATGGTGAGCAATATACGCCTACAGAACAGGGCGTTGCTATGTTTGGCTGTGTCGTTAGCCACGATATTGACCCTACTCAGTACTCCATTTATGCTATCGGCCTGCTGGTAACTGCTTTGATTTTGGCGCAGATTGCGGAAGGAGCATTTGCCGTTGGTAATAGCCACATACCCGATATAAAGCTGATCGGTAAAGGGCGCGATACGTTCCGGCAGCCGGTCAAGCATGCCCGGAACAAGCATATCAACTTCGGGCAACTTCGGCTGCGCGGTGTCTTTGACTGACACCAGATCTAGTTCAGGTTCAACGATTTCAATCCCGTCCAGATCCAGTTTTTTCGTGCGCCAATATTTAATCCAGCCAATGTCTTTGATCCGCAAACGCTTTATAAGGATATTGATCTTAAGCGGGGTGCTGTCAGGCTTCTCTTGGTGTATCGCTTCCCATCGTAAGGAATCTGTGCTCAATGCTAATCCATCTGCCTCCAAGCGGCCTGTGAAAATATTGACGTGGATACGGTCTAACCGAAGTGCATAGAGATCCTTGCTGGAACGGGCGGTGGCTTTCACCAGTTCCTCTTTCAGCATAGGATCGAGCCAATATCTGGCATAGACTAAGCCTGCAATGAAGCTCAACACAAGCAGAATGGACAACACAAGCAATAAAATGCGAACAGGTTTGGACATTGGAAAGTATTGAGCAACAGCGACAATTTGAATGCACCCGTTAGAATAAAGGTTTTATGCAACTACTTGGCCTCCAAGTGTTTTTTGCCACTAATTTACACAAATTAATACAAACTTGATATCCAAATTAGTGCAATTAGTGGCGAAAAATAGTTGGACAATAAGTAGTTACGTTCTGCCAATATTTGGCAAAAGACCCTACTCCGCGACGGCTTTTTTGCGCTTGCGCACACTCAATTTGAACGGATGCTTCAAGGTTTCATCTTCGCCCATCATAAAGCCCAGCGATTTCAGGGGCGGCACGTTGTCGCACACCACTTTAAACATCCCTGCAATAGGCATGGACAAGATCATGCCAGGCAGTTCCCACACCAACGCGCCCACCAGAAGTACAATGATGGAGGCAAAGGGATTGAGGTTGACACTTGAGCCGACTACTTTGGGCGCGATAAAGTTGTTGTCCAAAAACTGTACAAATATGCATACACCCAAAGCACCTAGTGCATACATACCGGAATCCTTAGTAACCAGCGCAATAGCGACCGGGACAAGGCTCCCAACCAGCACCCCAACGTATGGGACGATGTTGAGCACTGCCACAATAAGTGCCAGAAGGATGGAATATTTGAGTCCCAGCAGCATAAAGCCGATGCTACTCAGTACGGTTAGGATGGCTATTTCGAAAAACATGCCCCGAATGTATTTTTGAGATATACCGGATATTTTTCGAAAAATTTCTACCAGTTGGTCATGCTGGCTTGGGTTTGCCATCTCGAGATAAAGCTTGAATTTTTGGCGGTACAGAAGCATGAAAAACATAAAAATTGGAATCAGAACTAAGGTGGCAATGACTCCGCCAGTAGTAGAAAACACCTTCATCAAACTTCCTGCACCCTCGTTCATCGCCTGATCCATTTTCTGTTGTACCCATTGGGATTGTTCACGGCGGCTAATGCCGTAATGGCTTACTATGTATTTATTGACCGCTTTTGTTTTTTCATCGATGGCCTGCTGCATGGCTGGCATGTCTTCGGCGAAGGACATTATTTGCCAAGAAAGGAAGAAGCATAAGCCTATGCCAATCAACAGGAGGGAAATAACGCCTGCGAAGGAAGCCAGCCAGGTAGGCATATTCCAGGATTCGACTTTTTTGGTAATTGGCAGCATCAAAAATGCGAAAAGCATGGCCGCCACTAAAGGCACCAGCAAGGGCCTGCCCGCCATGAGGGCTGCTACAATCAAGCCTATAAACAATAGGAAATAAGCTCCTTTGATGTAAAAAGGCTGGTCTTTCATAGTAGAAGTGATGAAGGGATGGAGTGATGAGGTGATGGAGTGATGGGGTGATGGAGTGATGAAGGGATGAAGGGATGGAGTGATGAAGGGATGGAGTGATGAAGTGATGGGGTGATGAAGTGATGGGGTGATGAAGTGATGGGGTGATGGGGTGATGGAGTAAAAAAATATCCGCCCAAAGTTTGGAGCGGATATTAGTAGTGTGCTATTTATTTTTTCCCATTTTGCTAACAAGAAAAATAATCAGCGCAATAACCAGTACCACAATAAAAATTCCTACACCCATTCCTGTTTTGAATATTCCCCCGACTATTTCACAACTTGAAAATGTTGTGAGCATCGAAATTAATAATGCTACTAATAAAGTTTGCTTTTTCATGTTTTATGATTGTGATGAAATTTTTTTGCGTGTGATTATTGCCTTGTCTGAAGCGAGCAAAATCCTCAAACTTGTAGCTGCGGTTTAGCATGCCAATATTCCAAGAAATGCTTTTCCTGAACTGCTATGTGCAAATATGCATTGGATCAACAAGAAATAAGTTACATAATTTATGAAAAATGTTGCACAATTAACATGTGCAGTCGAAAATAAGTTATACTGTTTCTTGTTCAATAATTTCTATTATATAGGTTAATTCTACTTTGATCACGCTTTTATTTCACTTTCGTGAACTCCGTTTTTATTATGTTTTAGTTTTGAAAGTAAAATGCGAAAAAGGGTTAAACCAGTAGATTTTATTTTGTCGGAATTTTTGGAAGCAAAACTTGAAGCTACTCTTTGCATCATGATGCCTGCAACGACTTTTAAAGGATTGTAAGAATTGCGGAACAAAATATTTTTTACTAAAAATCCAGTAGCGGCTCCTATCATTGTTTTACCGATTCCGTTTCTCAAATCGGGTGAAGCGGTTAATGCGTTGAATGTGTCTTTAATGAGGTTGATTGGTCTTAAACTTTCATGCACTGCATGAAACTGCTCTTTGAGTTCAATAAGTTGTTTATCTCGTTTTGTCGCTAACAGTGCGATTGCCTCATTGAGTGAATCGTTCGGAGATAACTTTTTCATACCTGCTTTTCTTTTATCATTTGTAAAATAATAGAATCATTAATGGGTGCTTTTAATAAAACGTCACGCTTATAATACAATATAAATGCGCTCAAAACATAGAAGCCAGCAACGATGAAAAATCCGTAATACGATTTGCCAACTAGTTCACCAATCCATAGTGATAAACCAATATTCAACAAAAGAACAATTAGCGAAACCACAATAATGATGGCGAGTTTTGCTACAAGTGTTGAAACTACATCTGCTGATTTGTCAATGGCTTTGAGCTTGAATAAATCGAGATTGATTTTTGCATAAGTTTCTGCTTTTTCAAACAGAGATTCTATCGGTGTTGCTTGTTCTTCCATAGGTTATTTAAAATTAACATTGGACGCTATATACAATTAGTTTAGTATAGCCTGGATAGTGGATTTTTCCTGCTTTTGCGTTGGTTTTTTTCGCCGAAATAATTTCCATTGCAAAACCCGAGTCAAAGTAGAATAAATTCGGTCATACATGCTATACTAAACTAAATTTGTACGCTATCTAATAATTTGAAACTTTTTCGTTCACTACATGCTTAACATCACTTCTTACTTCCTGTGCTTTTGATTTTCCTTTTGCAATTAAATCATCAGCATCGTCTTTTGCCGATTCATATTGGTCTGTGACGCTTTGTAAAAAATCATCAAACTTTGATTTTAATCCTTCAACATAATTCTCTCCTTTTTTGGAGATTTTTTTGCGGGTGTTTGTGCCTTTGTCGGGAGCAAACAGGATTCCGATTAATGCTCCTGTGGTTACACCTGCGAGAAGACCTAGCAATACTTTATTTGAACTCATTTTTTTTGTTTTTAATTGTTAGAATTATTTATTTCATCGGTACTTAATGGCTCTTGGTTTCAAAAATTGATTTTCCTTGGCCATCGAATTATTTTTTAAGTATTAATTAAAAAATAATATTGCAAAAGTGCAAGTGCTCACTGCTACATGCGTTACATAATTTGTGAAAAATGTTACATGATTACCATGTCTTGCAACCAGAGTTTGGATAGTGTCCCCAAAAGTGTGTCTGTAAAACAAAAAAGTTCTTCATCTTAGTGGTCGCTAAACAGCGTTAAAAGAAGACCCAAAATGAAGTCCGGGTTCACCGAAAAAGAATTTTGACTGTTTGTCGTTAAGCTTTTTGAAAGACTCAGGCATTGAAGTATGGTAAGGGCGATGGGTAACCGCAACAGATGGTTCAATAAAAAACTGGTCTTTAAAAAGTTTGAAATGATACCCTGCTCGATAGGTATTGAAAATCTGAAAGCCATTGTCAATTTTATTGCCTTCCGTGCTAACAAATGACTGCCAGGCATTCATGACGTGAATACCAGTATACAGACCTTTCCACCAAAAACATTGATATGCCAGGGCAAAACCACGCTCTCTGATATACCCGGGGAATTCTTTTTCAAAAAAATAGAAATCGCCCGCCCGTGGAGGCTCAATATTTCGGTTTTTACTTTTCCCGATTTGGACTTTCGCTACAATCAATCTTTACATCATTCCATGCACAAACTAAGTGATGGGTTCTGTTTTGAGTTTGGGTGCCGCCATAAACCAAGATTTTTTGATTTACTTTTCCACCCGACCATTTTTCAAACACGTCCAGATTTTTGAAAAGTTTGGGAAGCACCGTTTTTGTTGATTTTATTTCGACGACATCAAATTTTGAAGGCGAGTTATGGAACATTAAATCAATTTCAACACCATTGGAATCTCGCCAGAAATAAAAATTACGATATAGATTTTGATGAAAATTTTGTTTCAAATACTCTTTGATAATGAATTTTTAAAACAGGGCCCCTTTTTGTTCGCTCAATAAAATCGACTCTTCATCTCTGATATTGAGCAAAAAACAAAGTAATCC
>JBBQLD010000291.1:0-6283 GCA_038327555.1 Chitinophagales bacterium | reverse complement strand
CCAATGTGTCCTATTTCCAAAAATCAATTTGCTGAAAATTGCATTGCCGTATCATTGTACCTGACTTCGTTAAAACATCGTTCCTTAACAAAACATCATGCGCATTCTAATAATTTCTGCACTACTCAGCCTTTCATGTTTCGCTCATGGCCAACGTTGGCAACAACACGTTGATTATCAAATCAATGCCGATATGGATGTGAATAAGCATCAATATCATGGCACTTACAAATTAGCCTACACTAACAACAGTCCTGATACACTTTACAAGGCTTTTTGGCACCTGTATCTCAATGCTTTTCAACCCGGTAGTATGATGGATGTCCGGTCTCGAAGCATCGCAGATCCAGATTCACGTGTGGCAGACCGTATCTTCAAACTAAAGCCGGAGGAACAAGGCTGGATTAAGGTCAATACGCTGAATCAAAACGGCAAAGCCCTCCAATTTTTGTCCAATGGAACCATCCTGGAAGTCGGCCTGGTTGAACCAATATTACCCGGAGCCACCACCATTTTCGAAATGGACTGGAATGCTCAGATTCCGATTCAAGTGCGCAGAAACGGGCGTGATAGTCGCGAAGGAATCGATTATTCGATGGCACAGTGGTACCCGAAGCTCTGTGAATACGACGAACAAGGCTGGCATGCCAACCCTTATGTTGCACGAGAATTTTATGGAGTTTGGGGCGACTTTGATGTAAAAATTTCCATTGATAAAAGTTACGTCGTGGCGGCAGGTAGCTATCTCCAAAATGCGCAAGAAGTGGGTCATGGTTACGAAAGTGCTGGTGCTCCTTTGAATTTACCTGCTGGTGACAAGCTCCTTTGGCACTTCAAAACCCCCAACGTTCATGACTTTGTTTGGGCGGCAGACCGTGATTACACCCAAACTTCTATCGTAGCAGACGATGGCTCCATCATGCGCTTTTTTTGGCAAAAGGGAAAAGGGTATGATGATCAATGGGGAAAACTTCCCGGGATTATGAACCGCGCCAGAACCATTATGAATCAACATTTTGGCAAATACCCATACCGGGAATACAGCTTCATTCAAGGCGGAGATGGCGGCATGGAATACCCGCTCGCCACACTTATCACAGGCAATCGCGGGCTAAACTCTCTGGTTGGGGTGGCCGTACACGAACAACTTCACTCTTGGTACCAAATGGTGCTGGGCAGCAACGAAAGCCTGGCCGGCTGGATGGATGAAGGCTTTACCTCCTTTGCGGAAGATATTGTGGTAAACGAACTCGCCAGCGAGGGTCTACTCCCTGGAAAAAAGGCAGAAGCCAACCCTTTTGAAGGTGCCCTCTCTGGCTACCAGGCATTAGCCGCAAGCGGTAACGAAGAGCCCCTCACTACCCACGCTGACCATTTCAATACCAATTACGGGTATGGTCTGGCAGCTTATGTAAAAGGGGCTGTTTATCTCATTCAGATGGAGTATATCGTTGGAAAACAAGCCTTTGAAAAGGGTTTGCTGCGATATTTTAAGGAGTGGAAATTTAAACACCCCAATGCAAATGATGTGACGCGGGTTTTTGAAAAAGAAAGTGGACTCGAATTGGATTGGTTCAAAGAAGACTGGGTAAATACCATTAACACCATTGATTACGCCGTAAAATCGGTAGAAAAAGAAGACCGTAAAAACACTAAAGTCGTCATCGAACGCATTGGACGAATGGCTATGCCGCTGGATATTGTGGTGACCTATTCCAATGGCGAACAAGCGCTTTTTTATGCACCCCTGGAAGGTATGCGGGGTGAAAAACCTGCCGAAGATAAAATGGAGCGTACGGTGTTGCCCGATCACCGTTGGGTGGATTTGAGCTATGAATTTGATATTCCGGAGAAAATGAAGAAGGTTGCTAAGGTAGAAATTGACCCGACACACCGAATGGCGGATATAGATTTTGAGAATAACGTTTGGAAGAAGGCAGATTGAGTTTTTCCTTTTTCAGTCTGCGTTCCTTATCTTTGTGGACACAGATTATGAAAGAGGAAGATCCCAACGTAAATGCACAAAATGAGCCGGCTTCAGCACATCATGATGATCATGAATTTGAAGCCCAAGAATCACCTGCTATTCCTGGTGGAGCGGAGGATCATGCAATTATTTCCCGTTCTTATCGGAATCTGCTGAAATCCATCAAAACCAAACTAAGTACTGAAGACCATAACAATATCCGAGCGGCCTTTGAACTTGCCGCAAAAGCCCACCAAACGCAACGTCGGAAATCCGGAGAGCCCTACATTATACACCCTATCGAGGTGGCACGTATTTGTGTGGAGGAAATTGGTCTCGGCCCCACCGCCGTCATTTGTGCCTTGCTACATGATGTGGTGGAAGATACCCACATAAGTTTAAAAGAAATCCATGATCAATTCGGCGACAAAATCGCGCGCATTATAGACGGGCTTACCAAGCTCGATGGCTTGCACGATTCAGAAAGCCCGCAGGCGGAAAATCTGTCTAAGGTGTTGAAAGCCATGTTGTTCGATGTGCGTGTTGTGCTTATCAAAATGGCCGATCGGCTGCACAACCTGCGAACCATTAAAAGCATGGCGCAGCACAAGCAACTCAAAATAGCGGCCGAAACTTCGTTTATTTATACGCCTCTAGCCCACCGTCTTGGGCTGTACGCCATTAAGAACGAGCTGCAAGACATTTGTTTTAAAATCACACAACGAGAGGTTTACCACGATATCGCCTCCAAACTGTCAGAATCCGAGCGTGCAAGGCAGGCGTACATTGAGGAGTTCACACAGCCGCTTGAAATATCGCTGAAGGAACTTGGTATTCCGTTCGAGATTGTGGGAAGGCCAAAGAGTATTTTTTCCATTTATAACAAAATCAAAACCAAGCATGTCCCTTTTGAGGACATCTATGATCTGTTTGCGGTACGCATCGTTTTGGATGTAAAGCCCGAATCGGAAAAAAGTGCCTGTTGGCAGGTATATTCCATCGTTACCGACACTTATGCTCCAATTACCCAACGGATAAAAGATTGGATATCAATCCCTAAGGCCAATGGTTATGAGTCTTTGCATGCCACAGTAGTTGGTCCGGGTGGACGATATGTGGAAGTGCAAATTCGCTCCAAACGAATGGACGATATAGCAGAACGTGGTTTTGCAGCCCACTGGAAATACAAAGGGATTGCTGGCACCACCAGCCGTTCTAATAACTATGAAAACTGGCTCGAGCAAGTTCGTGAATCGCTAGAGAACGGCGAAGAAGGCAGTGCCGTTGAATTTTTAGCCGATTTCCAAAGCAATCTGTTAGCAGAGGAAGTTCATGTATTCACGCCAAAAGGCGACATGAGAATCCTGCCTGAGGGTGCCGTTGCGCTTGATTTTGCTTTTAGTATTCACTCCGATATTGGTTGTACCTGCCGAGTAGTTCGGGTAAACAATAGAATCGTCCCATTTACCTATCGACTGGAGAACGGGGATCAGATTGAGATCATTACGGACAAAAATCAGAAGCCTAGTGAAGATTGGCTTCAGTTTGTAGTCACGTCTAAAGCAAAAAATCGCATCCGTTCGGCCTTAAAAGACGTAAAGCGTGAGCAGGCGTCTTATGGCAAAGAAATTCTGGAGCGCAAACTCAGCACGTTCAAAGTCCCCGTAGAGGAAAACTGCGATTTACTGGCCAAGTTTTATGGATTTCCGAATCGGATGGAATTCCTCAGTGCTATCTTTTTGGAGCAGGTAGATCTTCGAAAAATTAGCAAAAATTTCCGTCCAGATGGCATCTACCTAACTGAAAAACCAGTGGTTGAAGGCCGGGCTCCAGCCAAGCCGAAGGTTCCAGGCCTAAACAGTAAATCTAGAAATAAGCCGGAAGTTTATCTCAATGGCGAACCCGGCACCTTGTATAAATACTCTTTTGCCAATTGCTGCAACCCAGTGGCTGGCGATGATATTTTTGGATTCGTACTCGTGCAAGGCGGTGCTAAAATTCACCGTGCATCCTGTCCCAATGCAAGCAATCTCTATGCACAATATGCCCATCGCATTCTCAAAGCGGAATGGGGCAATATTGCTAAAAAGGATTTTCTTTCGGAAATTATCATCACAGGCATTGATATCGGCTCAGGTGTCATTAGCCAACTCACCAATACCCTTGCTGATCTTGGCATTAATATTCGTTCCTTCTCGATTTCAGGTGAAGGCGGGTATTTTGAAGGACGGGTTTCTATGGTAGTCGCCAATACCGATCACCTGCAACAGGCTTTGCTTGCGCTCAAGAAATTTGATTGGGTGAATAGTGCCCAGCGGGCGGATTGATAAGCCTAAAACAAAAAGAGCCGTCCCGGGAAAGCGGACGGCCCAAACTTTTCTTACCGATTAAAGCGTAAAGTTCAAGAGATTATAAGTTCAGCATGAGCTGAGCAACTTTGAACTTTATATAGAAATAACCGTGCCAAACTCGATTTGTAGCGCAGTAATTTTAGTGTGTTGAAGCAAAAAGAGGCACAAAAGCACACAAAACTTTACAAATTTCGCTTTACTCCACTTTTAAGACCCAAACATGCTGGCTCACCACCTGTGCATCTGCGGGAAAACGAATTTCTACCCCTTGAGCTGTTGAGCGCCAAGGCAATCTCCCGCCCTTTCCGAATAGCATAGTCAGACATCAGTTCATTGATTTGATTGTGGGTGTATTGCGTGAATTTTGCCCACTTTTCAGGATATTTTTGAATAGAATAGTTGCAGTTGCGGTCGCTGGGCGGAAATTGCTTCCCTTAGTGCCCCTGCCACTAGTCAAAGCATCTTATGTGAAAAAAGAGGTATTGTCCTTTCTATGCTTGGTTCTGAATCTCAAACCCACTGATTTCAAATGCTTTACGAAAACACAGTCGCTCCCGCCACTTTGGGACTAGACCGTGCTTACATGCCGTATATTGTGGCCATGAAACTCGCACTAAAACTTATCACTGAAAACAAAGCCAAGCACACGCGTGGTTAGGATGCGAGGGTGCTGGATTTGGGGAATTATGGGTTCATGCAAATCTGAAAATACCTAGGAAATGAAACACGACAACGAGCCCGCCGATCCTGCCTTTTTCACTTTTGTCGAAGAGGTGAAAAAGATGATTAAAGCCGCTCAATACCGCGCTTTACAGACTGTTAATCAAGAGCAAATCGCGCTCTATTGGGGCATTGGTCGGGTCATCGTGGAGCGGCAACAATTACATGGCTGGGGGAAAAGTATCGTCGAACGACTCGCCGAGGAACTGCAACAGGCTTTCCCGAACGCATCAGGCTATTCGTCGCGCAACCTGTGGCGCATGAAAAACCTGTACGAAGAGTACAACAACAGCGATTTAATTCTGCCACCAGTGGTGGCAGAAATTGCATGGTCGCATAACATGATCATCCTTGAAAAGTGCAAAGACGAGCATCAACGCTTTTTTTACATCAAAATGGCTGCCCTTCACCTGTGGTCAAAAACCGCCCTGAGCAATGCGATTACGGGGCAACTTTGGAAAAAAACACTGCTCAACCAACAGAATTTTCAGGAAACCTTGCCTACAACTCAAGCCGAAGATGCCGCGTCTGTTATCCGAGACGAATATACGTTTGGCTTTCTCCACCTGTCCGAACCCTACACTGAAGCGCAGTTGGAGCAGGCATTGCTGAGCAACATCCGGGATTTCCTCGCTTCCATGGGCGGCGATTTCACCTTCGTTGGCAATCAAGTTGGGGTTACGGTAGACGGCAAATATTTTGAGATTGACTTGTTGCTTTTCCACCGAAGCCTGCAATGCCTTGTGGCGATTGACCTGAAAATTGACGAATTTCAGCCCGAACACGCGGGCAAAATGAACTTTTACCTGTCCGCGTTGAACGCACTACACCGCAAGCCGCACGAGCGGGCAAGCATCGGCATCATCATCTGCAAAAGCAAATCTCGGACAGTCGTAGAGTTTGCGCTCCAAGATGTCGGCAAGCCAATCGGCGTTGCGACGTACACCTTCACGGAATCTTTGCCCAAGGAGTTGTCGCAGTTTTTCCCAAGTTCACAGGAATTGGTTGAACGGGTTGAGCGGCTTACCAAAAATTTGAAGAGGAAACACTCGGCTTAGGCCAGTGCCCCTATCATAATCTCCTCCACCACCTCCGGGTTCAACAACGTAGAAATATCCCCTAAATTCGAGGTGTCACCTTCCGCGATCTTGCGCAAAATCCGTCGCATGATCTTCCCGGAGCGGGTCTTGGGCAAGCCCGGTACAATCTGGATAATATCGGGCCGGGCGATAGGGCCAATTTCCCT
>JBBQLD010000290.1:0-6284 GCA_038327555.1 Chitinophagales bacterium | reverse complement strand
CGGAGTTCCGGGGTACAATTAATTCAAGACAATTTTCCCAAGATAAAGGGCAAGCTGCTCGGTAAAATAACGAATACCCTTGCCTTCAGGCGTTTCCAGTTGAATATCAAAGTCATTCGGGCGGCTGGTGGCAAATCCGATTTTGAACGCCGATTGCGATTGCGCAGCCAGCCATTCGAGCGGAGTAAGATCATCTGGATTTAAGGTGAGCAGCAAGTCGAATTTTTGTTTGACAAAATCTTTCGCTTTTTCACTTTTGGGTTGGCCAATCCAAGAGGTCTCCTTAGCAAAAAAAGAATCAAAAGGCTGATTTTCAGGGGCTTGCTTTTCATTAAAAAACCCCAGGGCGGCTACTTTCTTTCCCTGTTTTTCCAACAAACGAATGAACTCAAGGCTTTCCCGTCGAGCCGTTTCGGAGGTAGCATCGAACAAAACGCCAATGGTGCGCGCACTGTCGAGCGTATGCACCTGACGGTTGCGTTTTTGCGAGGCCAACAATTCGCGAAGGGCTTTTTTGAACAGTAGGGCGCGGATCGGTGCTAGCATAGTTTTGCTGGTTGAGTCGCAAATGTACCGCCCAGAAATGAAACTTGAGTCATCTCGAATTTTGAAAGAAAGCTCGGTTTAGTACCGATGAAATAATAACCTCACGATTAATCCCCTTACACCCGCGTAATCTTTGCCCCGATCGCATTCAGTCGAGTATCAATATGCTGATACCCCCGGTCAATTTGATGGGCATTGTGGATCACACTTTTGCCTTTGGCTGAAAGTGCGGCAATGAGCAAGGCTTGTCCCGCACGAATATCCGGAGAGGTCATTTCAATGCCGCGAAGCGGGTATTTACGGTCTAAACCAATGACCGTGGCGCGGTGCGGATCGCACAGGATGATCTGTGCGCCCATGTCAATCAATTTATCGGTAAAGAAAAGTCGGCTTTCAAACATCTTCTGGTGCACGAGCACCGAACCACGAGCCTGCGTGGCCACCACCAGAACGATCGACATCAAGTCTGGCGTAAAGCCCGGCCAAGGCGCATCATAAATGGTAAGAATGGAGCCATCTATGAAAGTCTGGATCTCATAGTTTTCCTGAGCGGGGATGTGAAGGTCGTCGCCATGTATGTCGATCTGGATGCCCAGACGCTGGAAGGTGTGCGGTATAATCCCCAGGTGTTCGACGCCTGCATTTTTGATGGTGATTTCGCTTTGCGTCATGGCCGCCAGGCCGATGAACGAACCAATTTCGATCATGTCTGGCAGGCAGCGGTGTTCTGTGCCGCCTAGTTTTTCCACCCCTTCGATATGCAACAGATTGGATCCAAGCCCATCTATTTTGGCACCCATACGCTGTAGCATTCGACAGAGTTGCTGTACATAAGGCTCACAAGCAGCATTGTAAATGGTAGTCTTCCCTTTGGTAAGTACAGCGGTCATAACCACGTTGGCCGTACCCGTCACGGAAATCTCATCCATGTGAAGATACCCGCCTTGCAATCCTCCTTTGGGTTGTTCTACGTAATAAATGTCCTTTTCGTCGTCATATTTAAATTCTGCACCTAGTTTCTGGAAGCCCAAAAAGTGCGTATCCAAACGCCGCCTACCGATTTTATCGCCACCTGGCTTGGGTAGCGTTGCGCGTCCGAAGCGAGCGAGCAAAGGCCCAATGAGCATTACCGATCCCCGCAGGCGTCCTGCATCACGCATGAATTCGTCTGAGCGGAGGTATGCAATATCCACTGTTCCGGCACAAAAACGGTAGGTATCTGGAGCGAGCCGCTCGACGCTTACCCCGAATCCACGCAGTAGTTCGATGAGTTTATTTACGTCTAGAATATCAGGCACGTTTGAGATCGTGACAGATTCGTCTGTGAGTAACACCGCGCTAATGATCTGTAAGGCTTCGTTTTTGGCGCCTTGTGGCTGGAGTTCTCCTTTGAGCGGCTGTCCGCCGATAACTTCAAAACTGTCGAGTTGCATGTAATTTAGGCTGTTTTGTTAGGGGATTTATTTGGATAGCGGCGGGCGAAGGTAGGAAATGGGGCGGTTTTGCGCAAAAGGAATTGTTGGTTTTGGGGATAAAAAACAGCGCGCCTCAGGTCAAGCCGAGACGCGCTGGTTATTCTATTCCATCATACCTGCCTATACTTTATCTGTCCACCAATGCTTCACCCGCCAGCCGATCAAATACATCGCTGGCAAAATGATTAGGGTAATGAAGGTAGCAAAGCTAAGCCCAAAAATAATCGTCCAGGAAAGCGGTCCCCAGAATGCTACAGAATCGCCCCCGAGATAAATTTTCGGGTTTCCGGTTTCGAAAAGGCTGTAAAAATCAATGTTGAATCCCACAGCCAAAGGTAACAGGCCAAGGATAGCAGCCGTAGCGGTGAGCAGTACCGGCGTCATACGAATGCGGCCAGCTTCCACTATAGCTTCGCGTACCTGCTCCCCTCGTTCGCGTACAATATCCGTATACTCCACGAGCAAAATCCCGTTTCGAACCACAATGCCCGCGAGCGCAATGATGCCTACGCCAGACATGATGACCGAAAAGTCCATTTTGAAAACTGCCATACCAAGCAACACGCCAATGATACTAAAAACTACCTCTGACATGATGATCAAGGTTTTACCAATAGAGTTGAACTGCACCATCAAGATAAGGAGTATGATGAAGATCGAAATCAAAAGCGAGTTGCCAAGAAATGAAGCGGCATCCAGAAATTCCGCGTCTTCGCCTGCAAAACCAACGGTTACACCATCTGTGGGTGGCCAGGAAGCGACGGCGGCTTTTACCGCATTCACCACATCGGTTTGACTAGGTTGATACTCGGAAGTAATATTCGAAGAAATTGTCACAATGCGCGACTGATCCAAGCGGCGAATTCCGCCATAAGTTGTGGTATATTTTACTTCAGCCAAAGAAGCCATAGGTACAGAACGCAATACCCCGCCCATGTTCATGTCTCGGAAGGTAATGTTCAAGTTTTCAACCGAGTTGATGTTCTCCCGCTGTTCTGGTCGCAGGCGTATGTTGACCGGGATCTCATCTTCGCCATCTTTAAATTTGGTCGCTTCCTTGCCCAAAATTGCAGTCCGGAATTCCGAACCAATTTGTGCAGTAGAAATACCCTCACGGTTGGCGCGGTCACGGTCAATTTCAATATTGATTTCAGGTTTTGAAACAATCATGTCGCTTCGTAATTCTTCCACACCAGCGATATTGAGCGAATCCAGGTAGCGTTTCACTGCGCTGGAAACCGAGATGAGTTTTTTGAAATCATCCCCGCGAATTTCTACGGAGATTGGTTTTGGGGAAGGGGGCCCACCAGCTTCTTGATCTACCACGATTTCTGCACCAGGAATAACCCCCTTGGTAGCTTCCCGGATTTTATCCATGAAATCCTTGGTACTTACTCCATTGCGTTGACTGTATTCAACGAAAGCCACACCAACCTTGCTTTTATTGGAAGTTGCACTGCGGTCAAATTGGTCTTCCGATGCACCCAAAGCAACATTGGAGATGATGGACTCGACGATGGGGTTGTTTTTTCCTACCACTTCCACCACTTTTCGCTCCATGACACTGGTCAGAGAATCCGTTGTGTTCACATCCGTTCCAACGGGTAAGGTGAGGTATACATAAATGAAGTTCGGATCGGCCTTTGGAAACAGCACGATGTTGCGTTTGCCCGCAGCAAAAAACATCACAGAAAATAGGAGTAGCCCAATAACGCCAATCAGCATCGTCCAAGGGCGATCCAGCGCGAAATTGAGGAAACCTACGTAGCCACGTTGTGCAGCAGGCCAACCCTTGGTTTGAAACCAACGCACAGCTTTACCCAGGACAAAACGATAAAACACAACAAATAAGCCGATGAAAACCAATAGGTTGCCCATGAAAAAGTTACCATTCGCGTAGAAGTAAATCAGCGATAAAGCAAATAACGAGTAGCCGAAAATAGTGCGCCGGCGTTTTTTGGCAGGCGGCAATTCCGTCCCTTCACGTTTGGCGTCACCCATAAACCATACCGCAAATACAGGATTGACGATGTATGCTACCACCAAAGAGGCACTGAGTGTGATGATGACCGTAACCGGCAGAAAGTGCATGAACTTGCCAAAAATACCACCCCAGAAAACGAGCGGAATAAAGGGTGCAAGTGTGGTGACTGTACCGGAAAGCACCGGCAAAAACACCTCTCCCGTGGCCTTTTTCGCAGCTTGAATGATGGTTAGTTTTTTGTCGTCATGGTAAATTCGGTGGGTATTTTCGACCACCACAATCGCGTCATCTACCACGATACCCAAGGCGAGCAGGAAGGCAAAGAGTACGATAAAATTGAGGGTGAAGCCAAAGCTTGGCAGCAGCATAAACGCGATACACATCGAAAGTGGCACGGACATGGCTACAAAAAGCGCGTCTGTAGCACCCATGAAAAACATGAGTACCAGCGTAACCAAAATGAAGCCGATAATGATCGTATTAATCAGGTCATGCAGGGTAGTTCGAGTGGCCCGGCTTTGGTCGCCAGTAATACTGACTTCCAGGTTAGACGGGAATTCGCTGGCCTTCATCTCGTCTACCACCTTTTTTATTTTGTCAGAAGCATCAATTAGGTTTTCGCCTGTGCGCTTGATGACATTGAGGGAGATGACGTTACGGCTATTTAAACGGCTGAAGCTCTCTTGCTCCTTGTGGCCCATTCGAACATCGGCAATGTCTTTCAAATACAACATTGCACCAGACTGTGAACCGATGAGGATGTTTTTAATTTGCTCTACATCTTTGAAATCGCCCCGGATGGACACGGAGCGGGTCATACCACCGATATCTATATTACCTGCCGAAATGGTCATATTTTCGAAGGCCAATGCATTTTCAATGTCGCGGAAGGTGAGGCTGGCCGCAGCCATCTTATATTTGTCTACATCTACCTTAATCTCTTTTTCAAGTGCCCCTACAAGATCTACACGGGTGATCTCGCGCATTTCTTCAATTCTGTCTTGAAGTGCGTCGGCATAATCTTTCAATTTATCGAGGCTGAAGTCGCCCGCGATATTGACGTTCATGATCGGTATTTCAGAAATGTCAAATTCTGTAATCGTGGGGTCATCCAAAAGATCGGAAGGTAGATCTCGGGCGGCTTTGTCCACCGCATCTTTTACCTTTTGCTTACAGAGCGGAACGTCAAGGCTGGTATTGAATTCCACGATAATGCTCGAGAAATCCTGCACTGAATTGGACATGACCTTTTTCACGCCACTGATACCCTTTAGTTGTTTTTCGATGGGCTTGGTGACGAGTTGTTCCATGTCGCTCGGGCTGGCACCAGGGTAGATGGTGGAGACGAAAATGGTAGGCACCACCACGTCGGGAAACTGTTCTTTCGGCAGGGCATTGTACGACATTATGCCTGCCAGCGTAATGATCACCGTGATGATAAAAATCGAAGCGCGGTTGTCAATAGACCAACTGGTGGGTTTGAATTCTTTCATGATATTGTTGATTCTGGTACCTGTTTATTTGAGTATTTGGTGATTTGGGGATTTGAGTATTTGGTGATTTGGTTAGTTAATGCCTGGGTTACTTATTAAAAAGAACCCAGCCAATCCAGGTGCTCGATAGCCCCAGGTACAAGCAAAGCGGCACATACCATTTCGTATCCATCTTCCCAAATTCCGTGTTTTTCACTTTTTTGAAAAAGCCTACATAACGAAAATCGCCAACTGCCCGTAATAGAAAAACGCCTGAAATTGCCCAAATCACCCATTTCGTTGCGCCAGTCGGCTGTCCTTGGGCAAAGCCTATCATCAACGAAATACTGTAAAAAGCAACCCCAAATAACCCCAAAGCCACTCCAAGGCAAGCTATTGGGCCAGGGTTTAGGAGTGGCTTATTTTCATCTTCACTGGTTGGAAGTGCTTGCATCAGCCCCCATTTGCCACCTAGCATCCAGTAAACATGCAGCCCGCCAAGCAGGGCGAAAAGGATTGCGTTGGTCAAAGCGAGTGTTTTTGCCATTTTTACTGCTGTTGCCTAAATTTTAAAAAGCCACTGCTTCCCCATTGTTCACATCCTGAAAGCCAGTAGAAATTACCCAGTCTCCTTTTTTTAAGCCGCTGAGAATTTCCACATTGCCGTTGTAATTCTGGCCCTGTTTCACCACTACTTTTTTGGCAATTGCTTGTTTCTCACCAGTTTTTTCGGCTATTAATACAAAGTCGCCATCATCAGCGGACTGAATCAGATTCACCGGGATCGAAATAGCGTTTGCGCTTTGA
>JBBQLD010000289.1:0-6286 GCA_038327555.1 Chitinophagales bacterium | reverse complement strand
ATGCGAAAGAGAAACAAATTCCTGTACTGACGATTTACCACACCCATTTTATCTCTTACGTTGATTACTACCTGAAATCAAGTCCCCGGCTGGCGAACTTTATTCGCAGCCTCATTGCAAAAAGTCAACATGCTTTTTACAATCGCTGCGAACGAATCTATGTACCCTCTGCGGAAATGAAGTCTGCACTCTTGTCTTGGAATGTGGAAGCCTGGCGTTTGCAACTTTGGCAACGCGGTATGGATACCCAACTATTTTCGGCTAAGAAAAAGGACAAGGGAATGATTCGAGCGCTGGTGGGTAATGATGAACCTGTGATTTTATTTGCCAGTCGGTTGGTCTGGGAAAAGAATCTGGAAACGCTTTGCAACATTTATCAACTTAGCCAGGACAAAAACCTGCCTTATAATTTTTTGATCGTCGGTGATGGGGTTGCTTTTGAGGACTGCCAGCGTCGTATGCCCAAAGCGATCTTCACAGGGAAAGTGGATCATCAGCAGCTTTCAATCTTGTATGCCTCAGCAGATGTCTTTCTATTCCCTTCTATATCAGAGTCTTATGGCAATGTGGTCGTGGAAGCCATGGCTTCTGGGCTTCCTTGTGTGATTGCCGATGGTGGTGGTTCCAGGAATTTCATTCAACAAGGTGAAAACGGTTTTTTGTGCCAGCCAAATCAGGCCGACGATTACTTGGATAAAATCACCAGAATAATACAGGATGACAATTTACGCCAGCAATTTGTCGCCGAAGGCCTGAGCTACAGCAAAACACTTAGCTGGGGTGCCTTAGCCAGCACTTATTTTGAAGACCTTTGTTCCATGGCTTCGAAAGCCGAAAACCCATGAATAAATACCTTAAAGCAGCCCTGACTATACTAGTCTTGATTTTTCTGGGCTTTTTTATTCGCGCTACCGATTGGCAAGGGGTGATGAAATCGATACAAGAAGTCGGGTTTAACTTCCTGATTCTGTTGCTGATCACTGCTTTATCCGCCTGGTTAAGCGTAGTTGCCTGGAGATACTGTTTGCCCAAAGAAGCCGATAAAATATCTGGCTGGAAATTATTTTGGATCCGTCAGATCGGCGAAAATGTTGCCATCCTGAATCCAACCAGTGTGATTGGAGGAGAAGCCATGAAGATTTTTATGCTTCGCGAACTTGGCGTTGAAAAACGGCAGGCTTTGCACTCTATTTTGCTTTCCAGAGCACTCACGGTGATTAGCCAGATTCTGATGCTCTTGATCGCTGGAGTTTGGTTTCTAAGCATTTCAGTTGACAATTTTTCAAGCCTTGGAAACCATTGGATCTTAATCAGTGCAATCCCGGTAGCCCTTTTCGGCATACTATATATCCTGCGACACCGACTGTTCAAGGACCTCTGCAAAGCCCTGCTGCTGCGACTTGGATTATTGAATCATTATTTAAAAACGAGAAGCTTTGTCGCTGAATTATGGCTGGAACTCCGCGCTTTTTACCGTGAAAATCGGCGTGCTATGCTGCTCTCTTTCCTGGCTTCCTGTCTGCATTGGATTGTGGGTGCTATGGAATTTTATTTCATCCTGCTCTTTTTAGGGGTAAAAACGACAATTGCAAAAGCACTTTTGGTAGATATGGGCGTCATTGTGTTTAAATCCGCCGGAGCTTTTGTGCCAGGACAAATTGGCGTGGAAGAATATGGCAACAAAGTCATGCTAGCCATCATTGGCATCGCCGGAGAAACCATTTGGATTACCGTTTCAATTTTACGTCGAGCCCGACAATTGACCTGGATTCTCTTGAGTTTATTGGTGTATTTCCTTTATTTTCATCGCCGGCCGGCCCTTTTTCAATCCTAGCCATGGAGATCCTTTTCGTTACCCATAAATACCCGCCCTCCATTGGAGGCATGGAAAAACAGAGTTTCGAACTCACGCAAGGCATGAAAAAACATGCTCAGGTACATTTGTTGTGCTGTGATGGTTCGGAGTCGAAAGTTCGATTTTTCTGGTCTTTGAAAAGGCGCATCCGCGAAAAGCTGAAACAACACCCCGGTATTTCCATCCTGCATTTTAATGATGGACTGGCTGCTGCATTTTGCTCGGGCGAACATGATTTTCCGGGGCTTGTTCGTAGCGTGACCCTTCATGGCCTGGATGTCGTCTTCCCAAATTCCTTATTTCAACGGAAAATTTTGCCGCGTTTCCGGCATTTTCAATCCATTATTGCGGTCAGTCAAGCCACCGCTCAGGCCTGTATCCAACGGGGTTTGAGTCCTGAAAAAATTACGGTAATACCCAATGGTGTAGATCATGACATTGCGACATACATACCTGATGCCGCAGCACAACAGGCCTTTTTAGACCAATGCAACAGCATCTTAACTGGCAAAAAAACGCTGATTCTGATGGGACGTCCCGTATTGCGCAAGGGATTCTCCTGGTTTTTGAAATCTGTATTTCCACAACTTGCGCCAGAATTTCAGGTGTTGATTATTGGCCCTTTTCGTGAAAAGCGCCCCTTATCAGCCTATTTGTTGGATATTTTACCGGCAAATTTTCGAAAACAATTGGAATTGATGTTTGGGATGCCCTCCGATGAAGACAACCTGCGCAGTATTTTAAAAGCTCCGCAACTTCAAGGTCGCGTAAAGCATCTTGGCCGGCTCCCATTTACGGACATTATGCAAATTATGTCGGCATCCCATGCCTTTGTCATGCCCAACATTTCGGTAGAAGGCGACATGGAAGGCTTTGGACTGGTTTGCCTGGAAGCTAATCTTCGCGGTTTACCCGTTTTTGCAGCAAATCTGGAAGGGATCACAGATGCTGTTCAAGACCAAAAAAACGGTTATCTACTTCCGACACAGGATAGCACTGCATGGTTGGCTGCACTGGACGCTATAAATCAGGCTCCCGATTTTGTGAAAAACTTTGGCCTGCAAGCCCGGAAGTATGTATTGGAAAATTTTGGCTGGGAAAAAATGACTGCAGCTTATTTCAATCATTTCAGGCATCAAATTTAGGTGTAATTATTTTAGACTTTGGTCTATTAGACTTTTGACAGGATCTGGACCTCCAAGTCCTTTTTAAGCTCCAAAATTTAGGAATGCTACCTTTGCCTTCAAGTAAAAAGCCGCCAACACAAACAGCAACCCGTGATAGCAGTAAAAAATACAGAAGAAACCATCCTTGATGCCGCCAGAGCGGTATTCATGCAAAAAGGTTTTGCGGCGTCCAGAATGTGTGAAATTGCCAAAACAGCCAACATCAATCAGGCTTTATTGCATTATTATTTTCGAAAAAAAGATAAGCTGTTTGAGATCATTTTTGAGCAGGAAACCAGAAAATTCCACGCTGATTTCCTGGCCATTTTGAATTCAAATCACACTTTTTTTGAAAAATTAAAGATGATGGTTGCGAAGGATCTTGAAAATATTTCATCTGCTCCTTATCTCCCAATGTTCGTCTTAAATGAGATGCACAGCAATCCTGAACGATTGAATCAGTTTTTAGGGTCAAACCATCGTCATGTTGAGTTATTCCAGGTGTTCAGTGATCTGGTTTTTAAAGAGCAGTCTGAAGGTCGAATTAGACCTGTTTGCCCCAGACAACTATTTTTGTCTATTCTTGGGTTGACCATGTTTCCTTTCCTGGGACAGCCAATGATCAAACATGTATTAAACATCAGTGACAAGGTATTTGATCAAATGATCTTAGAACGAGTGGAGTACGCCAGCGATATACTCATCCGATCCTTACGGGTGTCGTAGAAACCCCGTTTGCGTCCAACCTAATCCTTGGAAAACCAGCTTTTTCTTTAAGGCAATAACGGTTCATCCGTCGGAAATTACCATCCAATTGTCGGAAATTACCATTCACCCTAAAGGCTTTGATAGGATTGTTGGAGTGGCCTAAATTTGCATGCTTTAAGGAAAAAAGTCCCTTTAGAAAGACCTTTTTCATAGAATTAGGTTGTTATGCGGGTTCTTTCCTTCAAAACAAAGGGCAAATTGAAGCAACCAAAATTTGAAAATGATGTTATACCTTTTATTTAACTAAATAGTTAAACTTTTTAATAAATCAGAAGTTCCTTAAATTTGAAGAACTTCCTGAAAACCGAGTTTAACACTTATTTTTTTACATCATACAAAACTTATTATGTAATGGATCAAAACCTTCTACACAAAATCCGTAGCTATGACATCGCTGATCAGTTAAAAGAGGCCAACTTATACCCCTATTTCAGAGTAATTGAATCTGAACAAGACACGGAGGTGATCATAGATGGAAAGCGAGCGCTGATGTTCGGCTCCAATAGTTATCTTGGACTGACCAATCACCCAAAACTCAAAGAAGCTGCAAATCGTGCAGTACAACAATACGGAACCGGTTGTGCTGGCTCACGCTTCTTAAATGGTACCTTAAAGATTCACATTGAACTTGAGGAGGCCCTAGTCGATTACCTGAACAAAGAGGCTGTATTACTGTACAGTACTGGTTTTCAGGCGAATCTTGGTGCGATTGCCCCACTCGCAGGGCGGAATGACTACCTGTTTATTGATGAGTTGGTACACGCTTCTATCATTGATGGCACGAGACTCTCTTTTGGAAAAGTGATGAAATATCGGCACAACGATATGGAATCTCTTGAAAAACAACTTCGTCGCGTAGAAGGAGATGGTTCAAAAATCATTGTCATGGATGGCATTTTTAGCATGGAAGGCGACATTGCTAACTTGCCGGGCATTACCAAGCTTGCAGAACAATACGATGCAACCGTAATTGTAGACGATGCACATGCTATTGGTGTGATTGGCAGAGGAGGTAGAGGCTCCGGCGACCACTTCGGAATACAGCATAAAATGGATCTGATCGTAGGTACATTTTCGAAATCACTGGCATCTTTGGGTGGTTTTGTCGCTGCAGATCATGACATGATCAATTATTTAAAGCATAACTCGCGCGCCCTTATCTTCAGTGCTAGCATGACACCTGCAGCTGCCGCCAGTGCATTGGCAGCGTTGGAAATCATTCATGATGAGCCTGAGCGTATTGAAAAACTTTGGCAAAACACCCACTATGCGATGGACCAATTGAAGGGTGCCGGCTTTGAAATTGGGCATACAGCCTCCCCTATTTTGCCCATTTACATTCGCGACAATCACAAAACCTTCCAGTTTGCCCGCATGATGGCAGATGATGGCGTATTCGTAAACCCTGTCGTTTCTCCAGCAGTCCGGAATTCTGATTCTCTGATCCGATTCTCCTTAATGGCTACCCACTCTTTTGAACAAATTGATCGGGCCGTAGAGTTGATGTATGCCAATGCACAGCATCTTGAGCTGCATGAATTGGCTAGTTTTTAATAGCTTCCTTCATTCGTACCTATGAAAAATACCATTACCCTAACCACTGACCAAATTGAAAGTCAATCGATTCAGATTGAACATGTGCAAGGAAACAAAGCCCTGAGGCAATTCATTGACTTTCCACACGACCTTTTTGAAGGCGACCCCAACTATGTGCCTGAATTATTTATGGCCCAGGAAGCTTTGCTGAACCCCAAAAAAAGTCCGTTTTTTCAACATTCCACAGCGGAATACTTTCTTGCCCGATCGCCGAACGGCAAAATTCTGGGCCGAATTGCTGCGATAAATAACAAAAACTACACTGCCTTCACGGGCGATAAAGCTGGTTTTTTTGGTTTTTTTGACGTGATTGAAGATTACGGCGTAGCCAAAGCGCTGCTTGATACTGCTTCAGACTGGTTGCGCCAGCAGGGTTTTGATGCGGTACTGGGGCCCACTAATTTATCCACGAATGAAACCTGTGGTGTATTGATTGAAAATTTTGATGAGCCGCCGTTTGTTCTGACCACTTACAATTACCCCTATTATGCCGAATTTTTAGATCGGTATGGGTTTGTAAAAAACACTGATTTGCTGAGTTATGAGTTTTTTCCAAAAAATCTCACGCCGAAATTATTGGAATTAAGCAATCAATTGGAAAATCGACTTGCCCAAAACGGCATTACGATTCGGACGATTAACATGAAAGATTTTGATGCGGAAGTAGATCGGTTTTTACCCATTTACAATGCATCCTGGGATCAAAACTTAGGATTTGTACCCATGACAGAGGCTGAAGTGCGCCAAATGGGTAAGGACCTTAAAATGGCCATCGATCCGGATTTTATATTTTTTGCAGAAAAAGCAGGAAAAACCGTCGGAATTGCACTTTCTATCCCAAATCTCAATGAGGTTTTTATCAAAATGCCAAGAGGCAGGCTGTTCCCAACCGGGGTTTTTA
>JBBQLD010000288.1:0-6297 GCA_038327555.1 Chitinophagales bacterium | reverse complement strand
ATGGAGGCTTATTGTTTTCCCAAAGTGCTGTAGTGGGCGATCCTAAAACACGGCTCGTAAAAACGGATCAATTGGGACAACTTTCGCCTGATTGCCCTTTTTGGGAATTGCCTACACCTGCATTGGTTCCCTTATTTGTAGCCGTGATACCCTTGGTATTTGCCAGCTCAGGCACTTTCCGGCTTAGTGCGCAACATGGACTTTGCACCATAGTCGATTCATTTAGGATACAACTTGGGAATTGTGGCCAAAAACGACGCGGAAATTTATGCCTATGGCGCCTTGGGCAATGCAATTACGGGTGGTTTTTTATTAAAATTAAATGAACAGAGCGAGGTAGTCTGGTCAAACCGATATGCAGGAATGCACTTTCTCCAAGACGGGGGCTTTTTTCCGAATGGCGATTTGATGCTCATGGCCCAACAAGCGGGTGCTTTTGCGTTGGCGAGAATTGCTGCTGATGGATCCGTGGCTTGGGCTGCAAAATTTGCCGATACGCTTAGTCTTTTTCATTGTTCGGTGGCTGCTGATGGGGGTGTTTTATTAACGGCGAGAAAAGCAAATGGGCCTTTTATGGTGCTCAAAATCAATCCCAATACGAATGAAACCGAGTGGGCCAAAACCTACGAAGCCTGTACTCGATACCATTTGGCCGCCATGACTGCGGTTCCCGATGGAGGCTTATTGTTTTCCCAAAGTGCTGTAGTGGGCGATCCTAAAACACGGCTCGTAAAAACGGATCAATTGGGACAACTTTCGCCTGATTGCCCTTTTTGGGAATTGCCTACACCTGCATTGGTACCCGTATTTGTAGCCGTGACACCCTTGGTATTTACCAGCTCAGGCACTTTGACAGAAGGGGTAGAATACGTTTTTGAATTAAGCGAAACCAGTATTGCCGTCCAGGATTGTTGCCCTACAGAATATCCTGAGGCTCGATTTGTATTGCCCGATTCTGTGTGTGTTGAGTCTCCGTTTAGCCTTGTTTCGACCGGAAATTCTTGTGCCGATGAATGGCATTGGCAAATACCAGATGGGCAGCCTAGTGAAGCGCAAGGGCTTGATTTTCTAAATGTTATTTTTAAAAAAGGAGGCAACTACTCCGTTACCCTGACAGAAACAATCGGTGTTTGCAGCGATACAATCAAAGGTTTTGTACATGCTGTCGCGCCGCTTCAATTGGAGGTTTTTTCTTTTTCCGACACGGTGCTTTGTCCTGATGCGCCGTTTGAGGTACAAGCTAATCTAACGGGCCTGGATACTTGGATTTGGGCGGATGGGAGTTCAGCACCCACGCTTTTTTTCGACCTGCCGATTTCGGGCACTTTCCGGCTGAGTGCGCAACATGGACTTTGCACCATAGTCGATTCATTTAGGATACAACTTGGGAATTGTGGCCCAACTCGGGTTTTTGTCCCCAACGCTTTTTCGCCGAATGGTGATGGAGCAAATGATGTTTGGGAGGTTTATGGGCAACTTGGAGTGCGTCCGCTAAGCTGCCAGATTTTTGACCGATGGGGCAATCAATGTTACCGCTCCAAACCCGACGAAATACCGCGCTGGGATGGAACGATCAATAGCCGACAATTGCCTCCAGGAGTCTATGTATGGCTATTCAGACTGCTCAATCCAGAAGGAAACGAGGAGGTGTTGAGTGGCGATTTGCTGTTAGTCCGGTGATTTATTTTGTTAGAAGAGTATGTGAATAATAACTTGTTACTTACGATCTACCATAGAACGTGTCTACTTTTGCGCACACAAAAGTTACTCTTATGCGCTACCTCATTTTTTTACTTGTATGGTGTTCATGGTCAGTAGTAAGCGGCCAATCGTCGGCCACGCCTGAAACTTTCCCAGCGTCTTGGTCCGGAGATTGGAAGGGCACCCTTGAAATATTCAATGGAAAAGGCAAGGTTCAGTCGGTTGAAATGACCGTAGAAATCCATAAAATTGACAGCTCAAAAGAGGGGCGGTACACTTTTGGCCTGGTTTACGGCTCCAAAGATCAAGATTGGCGCCCCTATGAGATTGTGCCCGTAGCACCTGAAAATGGGGTTTGGAAAGTAGACGAAAAGAACTCCATTGCTATGGAAAGCTATCTTTATGGGCCAAAACTGCTCTGTTGGTTCACGGTTCAAGGCAACCGAATTCTCTGTACGTACGAGAAAATCAATGCGGAGACGATGATCTTCGAAGTGATTTCTGGCATGGAAACTGCCGTAAGTACTTCGGGGAATACCAAACAAGGTGAAGAAGAAATTCCGGAAGTCAAGACGTTTCCTTGCTCCGTTTTTCAGCGGGCTGTTCTACATAAATCATAATTCTAAAATCTAGGCTCCGCCCCATTACGTAAGTTATTGGCGTTTCTTTGCGCCTCCAAAGGTCAAGATTTATGTTCCAAAAATCGATTTCTACGTTAATTTGTTTGTTTTTTGCCATTCTAGCATTTGCCCAGCCAGGCAATTCGACCTACCGCGATACTTTCTGTGACAACCAAACAATCCTTGTTGTTAATCAGTTTTTCAATCGCAACAACCCAACAGGCACGGTGACACTGCCAGGTGCGGCGGTTGGCGGTATTGACAGTGTCATTCATGTTGAACTGACGTTTTTCTCCACTATGGAGGCTACGCTCGACCAAACCATCTGCGAAGGAGACACGGTTTGGGTAAATGGTACCGCTTATCACGCCGGGTTCTATCTAGGAGAAGAATTTATAGAGGGCGGATCGGCCAATGGCTGTGACAGCCTGATATATGTCAACCTGAAATTTCGAAAGGTAGTCTATGATTTTCAACAGGAGATCTGTGAAGGTGATTCGATTTTGATCAATGGACACCTTTATACCGCATTCAATCGAGAAGGTACGGAGGTCATCCCAAACGGGGCCTGTGACAGTATCATTCAGGTAAAACTGATCCCCCTTGCCATTCCGTTTAGTGTATACAAAGATACCCTTTGTCCCGACGGATCCGTAGTGGTCAACGGCAAAACATACGACAAACAAAACCGCGTCGGATTCGAACTGCTGCCCAATGCAGGGAGCAATGGATGTGATTCTCTGATACAGGTGAATATCTCTTTCCGGGAACTCTGGGTGTACGTCGGCGAAGACACTGAAATTATCAAAGGCGACGAAATCTGCATTGAGGAACAATATGGTTTGAACCCGATAAGCCTTAGCTGGTCTCCCAAACCACCCTGTTCGGATTCGACTTGTCTAACCCAATGTATCGTCCCGCTACAATCGGTTTCTTTTACGCTAACTGCTGTAGATTCAACGGGTTGTGTGCTTAGAGACGATATTAATATTCGCGTCTCCAACAAAAATCGGGTGTATGCACCGACTGTTTTTAATCCAGACAGCAGATTTCCGAACAACCGGTTTTTTCTTGGGGCGGATAATGGGGTTCGCCTCATTCGTCGGATGTTCATTGCTGATCGTTGGGGCGAACTGCTTTATGAGGTGAAAGACACGTTGCCCGATTATCCCGATAATGGCTGGGATGGAATGTTCCGAGGACAGGTCATGCACCCGGGTGCTTATATATTCTGGGCGGAATTGGAACGGATTGACGGGACTACTTTTGTGGAATCGGGGTCGTTTAGTTTAGTGCGTTAATTTCCTAACGCAACAACGTAACATTCCCCTTTCGAAACAACTTCTGCCCACCTACACAAACCACCCGAAGTAAATACCCATAGGTTTCCGCAGGTTGTTCTTGCCCTTTGTAGGTGCCATCCCAGGCATCTGCAAGCTTGGTTGTTTCAAAGATTTTTTCTCCCCAACGGTTATAAATAGCCCAATACAAATCCTCTGGCTCAAGGCTGGCTTCCAATTTAAGTGCATCGTTCTCTCCATCTCCATTGGGTGAAAAACCTGTTGGAAAAAAGACAAATGGTTCATCACAGGGCGGTAAAACGACCCGCACCGTGACTTCACCTGCGCGTTTGCAGCCATTCGGTAAAGTAGCGGTTACTGAGTAAGTGCTTGTTTGAATTGGCGAGGCTAATGGGTTGAAAATGTTGACATTAGAAAGGCTTCCCGAAGCAGACCAAATATAGGCTGTGGCTCCTGGAAAATCCGCATTCAACTGGGATACATCGCCTGCCGTGATCTCTTCTGGATTAGCCGAAACCACCAGAGTGCCGGGCATTTTTACTACATGGATCTGCTGAAAAAAGGTGTCGGCACAAGGAAATCCAACCGCCGCAATAAGTGCCACGGTGTAAAAACCAGTATCTGGATAAGTGTGCGTCGGCGAAAAACTGGTAGACGTTTGGCTCAGGTCATTTCCCCAGTCAAAATACCATCTAAAAAAATTGGTATTGGTACTTTGATTTACAAACTGGATTGTAAGTGTATCACAAAGAATATCAGGCAAGAAAAATGCTGCATTGGGTTCGCCACAATCGGCCACATTGTATTGAAAATCACGGCGCGTGGTAGAAAGGAGTTCGCCGTTCCGAAACTCATCTACACAAACGCCCACAACGAAATTTCCAATAATATTCGGCACGCCGGTCATAAATCCTGTGTATGGGTCAATTATCAGCGGGTCGCCACCCAAAATATTGGAAAGATTGTAGGGTGGGTCGAGCCAAAGCAACTCCAAATACGGTGGTGCCAATGGAGGGTTTGGTGCAGGGCGGATCGAATCAGGGCCGTTGTATGGGGTGCAAAGTCGATAGGCCAGGGAATCGCTATCCAAATCCGAGGCAGAATGGTCAAAATTAATGGGTTGGTGGACACAAATGGCAACTGGCGGCCAGTTATCGAAAGTTGCGCCACTGTTGCAAAGCAGCTGACTTTCGGCAGAAATTTCAGCCACAAAGGATATCCCTGTATTCAGCGGATCAGGCAAATTTCGGATGAGTTTGTTGCGGCAACAACGCTGATAAGCCAGAATGTAGCCATTTGGGTTGAAGGGAAGGGTAGTGAGCGTTACATAAGTTGCCTTGTGGACACAAACATCTGGCGGTACAGTCAGACAAGGATTATTAAGTAAAATAGGCAGGGTATCGTTGCTAAATGCATTATAAGGCATGGAGATCCTTCTAATCAAAATACTGTCGCCTTCTTGTCCTTTTTCATAAATGCCTAATGCCGCAGGATTGTCAAAATTCGGAACTCCATTATAACAATCGCGATAAACAGTAAGCGTAATCTCATAAGAATCATTGCCCAAGCAGCGATAAGTGATTTCTCCACCCACGATATGGGTAGCGAAAAGCGAAGCTTTTGAACAAAATAGGAGTAACGCAAAAAGAATAAATAGGCGCATGATTAACTATTATGTATGAAGTATGAACTATGAACTATGATGTATGAACTATGAACTATGATGTATGAACTATAAGCGATGAACCTAAGGTTGGATGAGTACGCAAATTACGGGATAGTTCATCATAGTTCATACATCATAGTTCATACTTCATAGTTGCTCTTTTAGGAATTTGGACACTTCTGTACGGAGTGAATCCCCGGCAATTTTCCAAAGGTTGTTGTGGCCAGCTCCAGGGACTTGATACCAGCGTTTACCCGGAGCAGGGCATGATTCATAGTTGTGTTTTCCAAACCACATGGGTATTCGTGCATCTTTGTCGCCGTGAATAAACAACACGGGGCGATGGATCTGGGATGCTGAAACCACGGGCTTTATATCATCAGGGTCAAAATGGGCAATTTTGCCTGATTTGTGTAATACCCGATCGACCAGCCATTGGCTGCGCAGGCCAAAAAGCCAGTCAGCCCCGTATTCCAGCGCTACTTTATTAAAGTCGTCAAAAGTGCTTTCTACAATGCCAAATTGGTATCTTGGCTCTACTGCCATAGCCTGAAGAGCAACAGCCCCTCCAAGTGAAGCGCCCCAAATCGCCATTGGTCGGGCCGGAAACCGCTTGGTAAGCTCGTCGGCTACAGCACGGAGGTCTTGTTTTTCATAAAAACCAAACGTACAGTATTCGCCCTCACTCTGGCCGTGGGCGCGCAAGTCGAGCAACAGACTGGCATACCCTGCATCGGCGAGTAATTTGGCGCGTTCCAATTCTGCTTCTTTGCAGGATGAAATGCCGTGTAGCAGCACCACAGTGGCCAAAGTGGTATCGGTATTTGATTCCACAATTAAAGCGCTAAGGCTTAGATTGTCGGGTGTTTGTATTTTAATTGAGCTGGCACTGAGGCCATAATTTTCAGGTTTTACCCCTTTCGGCAGTAGCCAAAGCAGGTCTTCAGGTTTGCGCCGCATAGGCTTAATACCTGAATAAGGCAACACATTTTCCACTACGAATGCCGCA
>JBBQLD010000287.1:0-6308 GCA_038327555.1 Chitinophagales bacterium | reverse complement strand
GCAGCAGTGCAATGAAACCCACCAGGTTCAAAAAGGTGCCAAAATTGCCAAAGGCCGCCCCAATGCTTTGTTTGCGACTTTGCACCGTATCCCAATCCAGTTTGGCTTTTTCAAGGGTTTTTTCCAGTGGTTTTATGAATTCGTCGACATCAACAGTAGCCGGCATTTTGTAAAAATACTGGTAGTCTATGCGGCTGCCGCGTTGCACAAGTCCTGTAGAATCAAGCCATTGTGCAGGAATGAACACGATGGGTGCTATACTACTGGCAATACCCGCCCGCCCTGGAGAAGAAAGCAAGTCTCCTTCAATGCGGAAAGTAACTTTGCCGATTTGGATACTGTCGCCCGGTTTGATCCCAAATTGAAGCATCAGGGCATGGTCTACCAAGGCGGTTTTTCCAGTTCGGAAGGTTTGCCAGGAATTTTCAGGCGCTGTTTTCCATTTTCCATAAAACGGATAGTTGCCTTCCAAAGAGCGAATGAGGGATAGCCTTGTTCCTCCGCCATTTGGAAACCTGACCATGCTCATGAAATTGAGCACTTTGGCTTTTTCCACCTCAGGTTGTTCAATTTTTGCCAAAATACTATCTGGAGCGGGTTGGTTTGCTTCCAACGAAAGATCGGCACCCAGCAACGTTTTGGCTTCCCGGTCAATATCGGCCATGAGGTTGACAGAGAACGATCTTACTGCGGTAAGTGCAGCGATACCGACGGTGATGGCAGAAATGAACAGCACAAGGCGGGCGCGATTGCGGCGGCTGTCGCGCCAGGCCATTTTCAGGATGAAAGACATTGTTTTTTGACGATGTTAAAAGCTTTTAAGGTTGACTGAGGCTGTTTGCCTCCTTCCTATTAGATGCCAACGCTACCCCAAAACCCCCAAAGTCCATTAGAGTTGAGCATGAACCAGAAAAAAACGATGAAAACGACAAATGGGAAGACAAGAAGAAGGAATTTTGCGGTGCTATGCAAAAAACTGACAGCATCCAGATCCTCGACCTAATTTTTGTACCGCTTATTTCCGAAGCTGAAATACAAGATCGTGTCCGTGTACTCGGCCAAGACTTGACCGAGCGCTACCGGGGCAAAAACCCCCTGTTCATCAGTGTGTTGAGTGGAGCTTTTGTTTTCGCTTCCGACCTAATTCGAGCCTTCGATAGTCATTGCGAAATAGGCTTTGTCAAACTCGCCTCCTACACAGGTACCCGTTCTTCAGGCGATGTACAAACGGTAATCGGGCTTGACAAAGACCTTCGCGACCGTCATCTGATCGTGGTAGAGGATATTGTGGACACTGGCCGAACCCTTCATTTCTTTCTCGAACACCTTCAAACGCAACAGCCAGCGTCTATTTGTACCATCACTTGTTTGCGCAAACCGGAAGCGGCCCAATTTCCTGTGCCGGTAGATTTTGTCGGCTTTGATATTGAAGATAAATTCGTGGTCGGCTATGGTCTGGACTATGATGGACTGGGACGGAATTTGGCGGGAATTTGGCAGCTGAAAGCGGGCATTTAATTACGGTTTTTCCGGTTCCAGATAGTACTGTATTTCAAAAACAGGGGTTTCCACTACAACCTCAATATCTATGTTCACGGTAATGTCATCTACCCAATTATCACTGCGGAGCGCGAAGAAAAAAGTGCCTTCCAGCGGTGCATATCGGCGTTGGGCATCTACGCTGACGCCAGTTTGCTGCATTAAGGCGTTATAATTTTCTCCCTTTGAAAAGTGCTGCCAGTTGTCCCAATCTACTACAGCATAATCCACATCTTCGCCGCCTTTGGAAGTGCTGAGGTCGATAGCCATGCCGAGTGCAAATGCTGCCAGCGCGGTTTCTGGCTCCACACCCATTAGTTTGGATGCGCCGCCTTGGAAAGCCTGCTTAAGTTTTTGAGCGTCGTGCTGCCTGGCTTCCTGTACTGCTTGACCTACGGCAATTCGATACGCCCATTGACGCGTGTTGGGCGGCAGCGTAAACTGGTAAGCGTTCACAGGCTTTTTAAGATAAAACTTACTGGCGCTCACGGTGGTCTGACCTCCTAGCGAAACGATTTCCGTTTTTTTGCCAGCCTGAACACTCTTTTTCCCGATTCGGAAGCCAGGTGTTTCGCGCACATTCCAATTGAGTTGGGTGTCAAATCGGGTGGTTTCGATACTCCCAGGGCTACGGTGCAACATGAACCGGCAGATTTTTTTGGTCAAGCCAGTTTCATGAAAACGAAGAAGATAAATACCTGTCTTGGGGATCAGGATGGTTTTTTCAAGCACCGAATCCAGCTCATAGGCTCGAAAAAGCAGGTGGCCTTCAAGATATTGGGAAAACTCAATCGACTTTACTTTTTTGCCTGTGAGTTCTTGTACATGGAGTTGTATTTGGTCGCCTTCCGCAAAAGCGTAAAAATGCTCGCTGCTGCCATCGAGTTTGAAAGTCTGGTCGGCTACGGGCAATCCAGATTGGGCAGTGAGGCGGATGACTCCCCAAAAAAGTAAAGGGAAAAGAAGGGATTTCATACTAAAAAACGTGCCGCTCTGCATGATAACTAGAGCGTACTAAGGGCCCACTTTCTACATATTTCAATCCTTTTGCCAGACCAACCTCGCGATATTCAGCAAAAGTGTCAGGATGTACATACTCCGCCACCTCAAGGTGCATTTTGGTAGGCTGAAGATATTGGCCGAGGGTTAGAATATCGCAGCCATTGGCCACAAGCTCGTCCATGGATTGAAATATTTCTTCTTTTGTTTCGCCAAGGCCAACCATGATCCCTGTTTTGGTACGCTTGCCATAGGCTTTGATACGGCTGATTTGCTCGAGACTGCGTTCCCATTTTGCTTGAGGGCGCACTTTTCGGTAAAGCCTGGGTACTGTTTCCATATTGTGACTCACGACCTCTTGTCCAGCAGAAATCATACGTTCCAAGGCCTCCCAGTTGGCTTTTGTGTCTGGAATAAGCGTTTCGATGGTAGTTTCCGGACTCCGATCTTTGACCATTCGGACGGTCTGATACCAAATTTCCGCACCCCGGTCTTGCAATTCATCGCGGTTGACAGAGGTGATAACGGCGTGTTTGACTTTCATCAACCAGATGGCTTCGGCTACGCGGCGTGGTTCGTCGGTATCATATTCGATTGGGCGGCCAGTTTTGACGGCACAAAAGGAACAAGATCGGGTACAAACATTGCCCAAAATCATAAAGGTGGCGGTGCCTGCACCCCAACATTCACCCATGTTTGGGCAAGATCCACTCTGACAAATCGTGTGGAGTTTGTATTCATCCACAATGCTGCGCACATTGCGGTAATTCTCGCCCATGGGCAGGCGGACTTTGAGCCATTCGGGGCGTTTAGGCCTGGAATCTGCCCCTGTTATTTGAGACTCAATTATGGGAAGTTCGAGCATGGAAAGGCTATTCTCTGATTTTGGGGCTTTTTCTGGGGATTGAAATGTTCTTCCTTATTTCCGTTTACCAAACTGCAAATTTATAAAGAAGTTGAAGAACACCTGTTGATTCTGTTCTGCGCTTACAAAAATGGGTGCTTTTCTGGCAAAAACATCCACAGTGAGGCCAATTTCTATTGCTTTTACCATTTCATCAAACGCACCCCAGTCCATGTGATAGGCGATAGAGGCCGTTCCGCCCGGCAGCACGGATAATTCGCTAAGACCCTTTGTGAAGGGTGCTGCCCCCAGGATTTTAGAATTATCGAGGAAGATAGCCTCGTTTTTTTCTGAATATTTTTGAAGTAAAAGCCGGCCAGACAAAGATCCCGTTTCAGGGTAATTCAGGGCTAAATAGTAGGGCTTCAACAAACCAAGTGTGGGCCCAAGGGAGTAACTTATCCCTACCGCCACGCCTTTTTGTTTGGCTTTTTCAGAAAAATAACGTTTAGCTCCCCAGCCTGACCGCAATACAAAAAGGCTATTTTTCTTTCCATACACGAACGGCCTCGAAGAACGACGAACACTCGGAGCTGCATTTTGCCTTTGCTCCTTAGGGCTTTTCATCTCGCTGATCCCCAGACTCAGCGTCTTGGTTTTGTTGTAGGTGCGAAGCTTCCCCCACTCCATGCCAAAGCCGAAGCTTCGATTGGTGGCCAGGCGAAGGTTAAAGGTCGTTTCTTGATTGTATAGAAAGCCCACAGCTTCCTTTTGGGCAATCTGTGCGCTACCTTCGAAGGCGAAGGTGGACAAAAATAGTAGAGCAAAAATCTGGCGCAGCATGGTGTCAGTATTTAGATTTCAAAAGTAGCGGTTTTTGAGATACTAACGTTAAAACAGCGCTTATGGTTTTGTCGGCGGTTGGCAGGTTGATCACTTCTCTACCCGCTCCAGCAACCTAGACGTAATCCGTAAAAAATCCATTTCCGTAATAATTCCCACCAGTTCCTTGCTCTTCACCACCGGGAGGCACCCAATACGGTGTTCACGCATTTTATTCATCGCTTCCATAATGGAAGTTTCAGGGGAGACCGTTACCGGTATGTTTATCATTAAATCTTTGACGGTGACCACAGGAGGCTCTTCATTCGAGTTCACCGCATGACGGGCAAAATGACGCAGCAACATGCGGCTTGAAATCAGCCCAATCAGTTCGCCTTTGCTGTCTTCAACAGGCATATACCGGATGCGCCGCCAGTCCATAATCTCTGCCACTAGTGCTACCAAGTCGTCTTTTTGAACTGTAAATAGGTCGGTCGACATAAATTCTTCGACCTTGATGTGCGAAGGTTGCCAGTTTTCCAGGTCTTTGGCGGTGGCTTCTTTCCAGGTGTGCACAGGCTTATTTAGTTTTTGATTTTTAATAGTAGCGGCGGTAACGGCAGTAACAGCTTCGTCATTTGTGACCTCTTTTTTCAATGCCGTGAAGGCTCGCAAGGCCCAGCGAGCCCCTGTTTTATGTTCTTTGGTTCTAGCTTCGATGATATCCATGTATTTGGAAATATCGGCAGATTTTACTTTTCGACTTTTTAAGCCTTCTTTCGCCATTGGCAACAACTCTTCCAGAATCAACTCCTTGACGGGTATTTTTTGGTCTTTCATCCAGGTAAAGGTGGAATCAACGCCAAATTTGGCCGATTTCAAAAAATTATCGCGTGCATCGGCGAAACCCATTTGCTTGGTAATATCAGGATAATGCTGGCCCATGCTGACCATACAGCCAAGCCAAAAGGCTGCGTTTGCTATTTCGTCCACGGTAGATGGACCAGCAGGCATAACTCGATTTTCGATACGAAGGTGTGGCTTGCCGTTGGGTGAAATCCCGTAACAAGGGCGATTCCAGCGGTAAACGGTAGAATTGTGGATTTGCAAGGCGCGAAGTTTGGGTGTTTTGCCCTCGCGGATCATATCCATGGAATCTTCCTCAATCGCTCCGGCAAGCAATACCCGGAAACGACTGATGTCTTCTTTGTAAATTTCCGTAATGTCGCCACGCAGCCAATCAGAACCGAAATTGACCCTTGGCAGACGTTCGCGCATGTGGTCATGTGTTGTGCGGGTATCAAGGCTTTGCTGGAACAATGCAATGCGTGTTTCATGCCAAAGGCGGCGGCCAAAAACCAGGGGTGAGTTGGCTGAAATGGCAATCACAGGCGCGGCCAATACTTGTGCGATGTTGTACAATTTCACAAATTCCTTGGGAGCTACTTGGAGGTGCACTTGAAAACTAGTGTTGCAGGCCTCTAAAAGCGGCGAGTCGTGTTTCACCAGAAGTTCATCGATGCCTTCTACCCGGAGTTCAAAAGAGGTGCCAAGCAAGTGCTTTTGAATGGCGGCCATGAGCGCAAAATATCGGTCTTTCGGCGTGAGGTTGTGCATCTCCAGGTCATGCTTGCGCAAAGTAGGGAGGATACCGCAAAGAATGATGCTCGCGTCGAATTCGTCCAGTACCTTCTGAATAATAGAAAGATAGTGAAGGTTTTCGGCCTCCATATCGCTCAGACAAGTGCCTGTAAATTCGCGGGGACTGAGGTTGTTTTCTAGGTTGAACTTAGCCAGTTCGGTCACGCACCAGGGCTTATCATCGCCCATTTTGGCGAGTACTTCCATGTTGATACAGGCCGGTTTAAGCGTCTTGTTGTCTACCAGACACATTTCCTGCTCTGCGCCAATGCGCACTATATCGCTCTCGAACCAATCATTTTGGAGCATGTACTCGAAGGCTTGCACATCGCCCAACAGGTTGCGGACGAAGTGTTGCATTTCGTTTTTGTTCTCTGCGGTGCTTACTTTTTGAAATCCCATATTTTATCGAGTGTTTGCCTGCATACCGACTGGCAGCAATTTATTCGTGGCAAAAGTGTGA
>JBBQLD010000286.1:0-6308 GCA_038327555.1 Chitinophagales bacterium | reverse complement strand
CGCAGGATGGCCTCGACGGCCATTTGTTGAGATGAATTCAGGCTACGGACGGCACTTTCCTCCGAAGCCAGACCCAAGTCTTCTGTTAATAATGCGCTGTCTTGTGCCGCTGAAAAGCCCGTTTCAGGCCTCCCGGGAGTATTTGTAATTCCAGTGGTTGATGGGACGAATACCTTGGGAACGGCAGCTTTCCATGGGTCAGGGTTGTTCAAACGAGGCGTCAAAATATCCCGCAATTCGGCCAATCGATCACCCTTCGCAGCAATTACTTTTTCCAGTGCGCGGTTCATCTCATGGTAGCTGCGATCATCAAAAAGCATGTCCACGCCAAGTTGTCCGGCGTTGATCCAGTCTGGCACATCGCGGGCATTGAGGATGATTTTCATGCGATTTCGCTCCACAAAATTGATAACGCCTTGTTTTTCAGGCTCATCAGCGTCGGGGGACAAGGAGAATAAACTGACGGGCTGACCAGCTCGGAGTTGGTGCGGGGCATTGAGGCGCGTTGAGCGCTCTACAATAATAAATGCTTTTTCGCTGAGGGCAAATCCTGTGTTGACTACTTGAAGCGGATACCAGGTGTACCCTTGTTCTACACGATCGGAGAGTGGTTTGGTTCGAACCAGTTCGAGGAAAGCGCGGTGATCTGCTTCTTTTTCTTGCCGAAGCAGTTGGCGTAGGGCTTGAAAATGTGGGTGTTGCTGGTCGGATGTCATCTTGGGCGGCGAAGGTACTTCAGCGGGGGGCCTCACAACCTCCTCGCCGGCAAAGAATACAACAACAAAGTATTCTCTCCAAAATACTCCTTAAACGCCAGCGCAAAAGTACCCGGGCTACTAAAGCCCACCAATTCAGAAATCGCTTGCGGGGTTCCAGCGCGTTTTTCAAGCAGAACTTTAGCTTTTTCCAGGCGCATTTCGCGAATGAGTTGAACGGGTTCTTTGCCCGTGAGCACTTTTAACTTCTTGACATAGTGCGTTTTAGTGAGTTGTAATTTGCGGGCAATGTCATCCGCCATGAAATCCGGGTTTGCAAGGTTGTTCTCGATCATTTGCACCGTTTGGAGCAGGAAAGGATCCTGGATCTGCACCCGATTTTCAGAAAAATATAATTGCAGGAAGCGGCTAAATTGCTCGTGTTTCACCTTTCGTGCATCCAACAAGCGCTGCACGGTGGCGTCGAACTCGTCATCAATAACCGGACGGGTGAACCATGCATCGGCTCCCGCACGTAAGGCATCGAGCTTGCCTTCATTGCCAAATTTATCGGTGAGTAGCACGACCGGAATGTGGTTCGTGCGTTCGCTTAGCTTGATTTGCCTGGCGATTTCGATGCCTGCGTGTCCATTGATGAGCACGTCGCAGACGACCAGATCAGGCAACATTTCTGAGGCCATTTGGAGGGCTTCGGTAGGTGAATTGGCCGTTTCAATCTGAAAACGATCAGAAAGTAATGATTTTAAATATAACACGACCTGTCGATTCGGCTCAATGAGCAGGCAAATTTGCTCTGGCTTATTGCCTTGGTACATAGTATATTGATCCGGTGAAGCCTTGGGACTCGCTTGTAGGCCTTGGGTCGCCTCCACGGCAGCGGTGAGCATGTTTGCCTCAGCATCGTGTTGGAGATTGGCACGCATGATGTCCCATTCTTGTTCTTTCTGCTGCAAGCGTTTGCGCCAGCGGCCTTCACTTCTAGAGCTCCAAATGATTAAAGTAAGCAAGAATAAGCCGCCCAATACTCCATAAAGCCATGCCTTATCTTTTTCTATGCTGATAAACTTGCCTTTTTCGGCCATTTCACGTTGTCGAACTTCGGCCAGTGAATCGAATTGCTGTTGCATTCCAAGGGTCTCCACCCGGCGCTCACGAACGGCAATAGAGTCTTGTGCAACCGCCAAAAGTTGCTGACAGGTGAGTGCCTGATCTGGCAGTTCCCATTTCCGACATTCTTGGACTAGCGTTTTGAGCAAAGCTGCCTTTGTAGTGTAATTCGGATCGTGGCGAGCATCCAATTCGGCATCAGCTAGCAAGCGAGCTGCGCTTTTATCGTCGGAATTGGCCTTGTAAATACCCGACATCAAGCTCAAGGCTTTAGGACTAATGGGAAGCTTTTGGCGTTTCAAAAACTCACGCAGGAACTCAACTTCCACTTGTGCTTGTTCGTAATTGCTTGATTGTGAGAGTTGTATCAGCAATGAAAGGCGATTGCCCAAAGTGTCAAGCACAGCAGGCGATTGGCCGAATAAGCATTCGGCAGCTAAAACAAAAAGGCTAAAAAGGAAAATCCGGTGTATTCGGTGCATGGGTATTGAAGAAAACGAGTGCGCAAAAAAAGGCATTTGGATTGAGAATTTCATAAAAAATGCCTTTAAGTTGAGATTGGGCTGTTTGAAGGCTTCCAGGGAAGGTACATAAATTATGCTTTACATAAACTTAACTTTGCCCCTTTCCCAGTCCATTTTTCGATGCAGAATCATATAAAATCTATCCTTTTCCCATTCCGTCTGCTGGCGTTCTGGCTGTTGTTTTTTGTGGTGTTCCGGCTGTGGTTCGTCCTGTGGTTTCGCAACGATTGGTCTGCCGAAAATCCGGGTTCAACCTGGCTTTCCTTTTGGCATGCCCTGCCTTTGGATTTTAGTTTTGCGGCTTATTTACTGGCCATTCCTGTGCTGATGTGGCAAATGGGTATTGCGTTTGGAAGCCGAGCATACCCTAAAGTTGAAAAAAGTATATTTTGGTTTAACATATTGATTTTCAGTATTCTAATTTTCATTTTTGGGGCTAATGTTTTCCTCTATCAGGAATGGCAAACCCCATTAAACAACCGTGCTGTAGCATATTTTAAAACACCTAGCGCTCTGCTCGATTCTATGTCGCTACCGTTCAAACTAGTTAGTTTGGCGATTTATGCAGGATTTGTTTGGCTCATGATCTGGGGGTACAAAAAAGTGGTCGGGGCTAAGATTTTTCAGGAAAAAACTTCGCGATGGAATTTACTTGCATTTCCCATTTGGCTCAGCCTGCTGATGCTAGGTATTCGAGGCGGTACCGGGGTAATGCCCATCAATGAAAGCGCGGTGTACTACTCCCCACATTTGTTTGACAATCATGCAGCTACCAATCCTGGCTGGAGCCTTAGCCATAGTTTGATCGAAACGCGCTCTACCGTGAATCGGTTTGCGTTTACCCCAGATTCGGTGGCAGAAAAGCAGGTTTTTAAACTTTTGTCACAGGATTGCATGGACTTTGTGTTTGATTATCTTCAACCAGCTTTTGGGCCAAATAATTTGCCGAATCAAGCTGTTAATGTTGTTTTCCTGATCCTGGAAAGCCACACTGCGCAAGTGATTGAAGAATTGGGTGGTGAGCCCGGTGTTTGCCCAAATATGAGTCGCCTGATCCGGGAGGGTGCGCTTTTCGAGAACATATATGGCAGTGGGTATCGTACGGATCAGGGTATCGTATCAGTTTTGGCTGGATATCCAGCCCAGCCGGATCAGAGCATTATTTTGCTCGAAGACAAGGCTGCAAAACTGCCTTCTATTCCTAAAATTCTAAAAGAAAACGGCTATTCCACAGCCTTTTTTTACGGTGGTGAATTGACCTTTGCCAACCTCGGCCTCTGGCTCGCCAATCAGCGATTCGACAAAATTTTCTCTGAGAGGGATTTTGGAAGTGCAGAAAAAACCCAACGCTGGGGGGTAGATGATGCAATTTTACTGCAACGTGTGGTGAAAGAAATCAACAGAATGCCGGAGCCTTTTTTCGCAACGGCCATGACTTTGAGTCTGCACCCGCCCTATGATGTGCCCTTTCAAAGTAAATGGACGGCCAACAATGACCGGGAGGAATTCCTAAACAGCGCAGCATTTGTAGATCATGCAGTGGGCGAATTTTTCAAATCTGCGGAACAACAACCCTGGTATAAAAACACACTTTTTGTGCTCGTTGCTGACCATGGGGCATCCCAACCTGGTGGTTTGGGTATGGATCGGCCTCAATCCCGACATATTCCGCTGATTATTTTTGGTAAACCCTTGTCGGATTATTGGCACGGGGCTCGCTTGCAAGTCTTTGGGAATCATCATGATATCCCGGGTCTTCTTCAGCCCATTTTGCATCTGAAACTTCAAGAAAGATTCATGAGCCGAGATTTAATTCGGGTAGATGCGACAGAAAAATACTTGAATCAATCCCTGGGTTTCGCCTACTACACCAATGAAAACGGCCTGGGCTGGGCTACAGCACATGGCAAAGGATTCTACGAATTTGGCAGCAAAGAATGGCGAATTTTTGAGGGTCAGCTCGATTCCACAGATCGGGCAAATGCGCAGGCTTATTTGCAGACTTTGTACAATGACTTTCTGAAAAAATAACGCTGAGCTTTCAGCCGTACACTTTTTTATTTTGAAAATTTGCGCGTTCAAATTGCTTGTCATTCTGAAGGTAGTGAAGAATCTGAGGCCGAAGGCCGAAGCTTTTTCTTCTAAATTTTAGGCCTTCGGCCTCAGATTCTTCACTACGTTCAGAATGACAAGCCGCAAAAAAGAAGTGTACGGCTGGAAAGCACTGAGTTAAAACACACTCACATATTTTTTTTCAATAAATTAAATTTGAACATCATTTCTGGCACGGTTTTCGAAATATATAAATCAGTGTGTAAGTATTGTTTCCAGAATTGAAAGATTCTAAGGCGCGAGAAAAGTCTCGTGCCTTTTTTTTTGTATTGGGCAGTACAAAAACCTATGCGGTCTTCCGTTCAAGGACTTTTTTATACTGAAAGTACCCCCGCGCAAAACGCAATGCCTCGCCCAGCGGGGTAGGGTCGTAGCCCAATTTTCGCTGTGCCCGGTTCAAGCGAAAAAGCAACCTCCAGTGCTGATACAGATCACGATACGCTCGAAACATGCCATGCGTTGGATCGTAAATGTGGGCAGGTTCGCCAAGCACTCCATTGAGTTCCATGACTTTGAATTCGCCGCGCTGCAGGGCTTCTATAGAGCTGCTTTTCAAATCGAAACGCGCGTATTGTACCCCTGGTATTTGGCGGCAAATGGGCTCAAAAACCGAAAGCATTTCAGCCGAAATCAGGTGGTTTCCGTTCAAAAATTTGGTGCCACGGGAGTGATTCCCAATGGGCTCAAGCAAAACGGTCTCTCCCGATACGGGCGTTTTTCTCAAAATATCTGGAAAATCTCGCTCAAATCGAGGAATTTGAAACGCCGACCGGGCGTTTTTTGCCATCAATTGACCGATACTCGATACACCGTCTCCCCGTATCGAGAGAAATTCTTTGAGACATATTGATGTGATGTCAAATGCACCGCCTTCGCCAGGGAAAATATGATACAACACGGAGGCTTCCACTGGCAGGGTGAGAAATTCTTGCAAAATGAATTTCACGTTCCAACGCGAAAGGTATTCACGTAAAATTTCAGGGTTGTCTATTTTTTTGACCAAAAAACCTCGTTCGCCCACATCAGGCTTGGCAATAAGTGGAAAATTTATTTTAGCTGCGTCGAGTGCTGACAATACCTGTTCAAAATCTGCTCCGGCCTGGATAGAGACCGTTTTTGGGACAATCTCAGGGGGGAGCAATTTCAAAATATCCCATTTGGATTCGCCCATAGCACCGCCGAGCGGGATGGCGGGATTCACATTGGAGAAGAAGATCAAATGGCGGGCTCTGGCAGCAAACCATAACCAAAACCCGTAGACCGGAATGTTGGCGAGCCACCATGGGTGATATTCCCAATGGGTAATACGAGTGAAGAAATGCATGGTGGAGTTGTTGAACACTTTTTGCGATGTTACAATTGGCCCTTACTCCTTCCACCGCACAAAAGCCTCCATTGCTTCATATTCTGCGAGGCCAAGTGCCCGGTACATCATTGCCGATTCGCGGTTTCGGTCTTCGGCACGCTGCCAAAACTCTCGGTTGTCATCGCCTGGAAACGGCGGACGGTCTTTTTGACTCTGGTGCATAAAAATGGCCTGGCGTTTTTTGCGGAGTTGATGGGGGCTCATCGGAACGGCCATTTCGATTTCATGAACGGCCCATTCATGCCATGCGCCCCGGTACATCCAAAGCCAGCAATCTTTCATCCATGCAGTATTTTTTAGTCGGCGGAATGCTTCGAAAATAGCGTCCAGGCAAACGCGGTGTGTGCCATGTGGGTCTGCCAAATCGCCTGCGGCATATACTTGATGTGGCTTTATTCGCTCGATTAAGTCTGCAATGACTTGAATATCAGCTTCGCCAAGGGGCAATTTGCGCGTCGCACCTGTTTCGTAAAACGGCATGTC
>JBBQLD010000285.1:0-6370 GCA_038327555.1 Chitinophagales bacterium | reverse complement strand
AAAAAGCTTCGGCCTTCGGCCTCAGATTCTTCACTACGTTCAGAATGACAAACAATTTGAACGCGCAAATTTTCAAAATAAAAAAGTGTACGGCTGAAAGTTTTTACTTTACTACTTTCGATAAAAAAAATTAATGAGTATTGAAAATCAATTAGTTATGAAAATTAGGTACAAATGGGGTACAAATTTTGCAAAAAGGATGTTTTTGGTCGTAAAATCACTTGGCTTTGCAAGCCTTTACGGACTGAACGAAATGGCACATTTGTTCCAACATTAAACGTTTGTGTCAAAAATGCACACTTTTGTCAAAATTGCACATTTTGTCCTATCTTTGCACAGCCTACTCTGCATGAACTCCTACTCCACGTCGTTGAAGGGTATCCTTCTTAGTGCCGCAGTGGGCTTTTTTTATTTATACTTTATTCGCAGGTGTCAACGGTTTTTTGGGAGAATAGTAGTTGTCTGAATTTTGGTAGCGGGAAGTGTCGTACAAATCCACTACCAACGAAATTTTGTCTTTCAAAAAATTGTAATAGCGCAGTTCCCCCCATTCAAAAACCCGTTGGATTGACCAACAAAAATAGTCGGCCACGTTCAGCAAAGGTTCTGCCCGGTGATTTTGAACGTTGAACAAAACCTCGGTCGTTACTTCCCTTCCTTTATTCCTGCTTTGGGCTTTTTCCAATGCCATTTGGAGATGGTTGTTTTTGGTGGTCTTACCCCGGCTGGCAATGAAGCACGACGAAACACCGTCTTTCCCATTAATCGGCACTTTCCCTTTTCCGTAAAAGGTCGTGTCTCCCGCTTCATCCAAAAAGCGGTGGTTGTCTTGAATCAGTTGCGACATCATTTTTTGCTTTTAATTCCAAAAATTGGGGCTGTGTACTGCTCATTAAACTCAAAAAAGAACTCGATACACGCTGATTTATCGGAGAAGGCTTGCCAACATATTTTGAAGTATTATTTTATTATCACGAAAATGTTTAAGTCCTCCAAGGCACTTAGGTATGCAGATTCTTTTTCATTGGTCATCACCTTTCTATAAGTTTTTTGCTTTGTCGTATCAACCCATACCAGAATAACAAATCTATACCCAAGCCGATAAATCATTGCTTGTCCAAGTGCCTCTTTAAAAGAAGCAGTACCCTTTAGCAGCTTCACCTCAATAGCAACATTATCAGTCTCAATTGACATATCAGGTCAAAATACATGGTCAAAAATTGGAACCCCTGTCATTTCCTGTTTAAGATTTCTTTGGTCAATGAATTCATCCTTAAAACTTTCACTTAGGACACCTGAAATCCTATTTTCAAAATCTATTTCTTCTTTTCCACTAATATCAAGATTCAGGCTTTTAATCGTTCTTATTGTTTTCTGAAGTTTTTCCCATTGGGAACTTCCTTGGCGGCTCGACATGAAAACGTTCATTTGTGTATTTTTTTAAAAGATGAAATTTATTTTTTGTTCCTTTTCCCTCCCCCCCAAACATGGGCGCCGTGTACTCCTCGTACAACCCAAACAAAAACTCAATCCGCACCGAATCATTGGCAAACGCTTGCGGGCGGCAGCGCAAGTCTACCGCTTTGTCTAAGGCTTGGTGCGCGCGTACAAATTCGGGCGGCATAGTCACGGGGTCGTACAAGTCGGCGAGGGCGCGGGCTTTTATTTCGTTCCAACTTAGTGGCATAGGGTGGGCGTGTAAAGGTGTGAGCGGGGGGCAAATGTAATCAGTAGCCCGAAAACTTTCAGCCCTGAAAACGCTCTTTGCAAACCTGCCGCGCTTTACACCACAAAGCAGCAAATGCAGGGGTCGGTAACAAACGCTTGGCAGTACGGAGTTGGAGTTTTCCGCAAATGGACTGGAGTTTCGTGCGCCTCGCCCGCTTCCAAGACAAAGGAAAATCCAGTACCGCCCCCTTTGGAGATTGGCGACACAAGCTACCGCCCCAGCTTCTCAATATCATCCAAATCTTTAGGCCGGGAAGATGCCTGCTTGGCTTCCAGTAAGTCGGCTAGGCGCAAAGCTCGCACGGACAAGTTGTCTGTTAGCGCGAACCATTCCGATCTAGGAAAGGCGGATTCAAAATCCAGGCCTTTCACCTGCGTCAAAATATCAATGCACACGGGAGGACGGCCAAAAGTGAACACATCATATTGGGTAGTTGCCAGAAAACGATCTGCGGACATATCGAATATAGACATGCCAAATTGAGCAAATGCTTTTTTTAGTCGTTCGTAATTTTCGATGGTAGGAAGCACCCAAATATCCATGTCGCCAGTGGTGCGGGAATATCCATGAAGAATGACGGAATACCCTCCAACGAGAATATAAGCCACCTCATTTGTATTCAGTGCTGCGATAAATTCCTGGAAATCTTGGTTAAAGATGTTTTGTCGCATCTTCGGAATGTTTGCGGATGGAAAATTGACTCCGATCCATCGTTGTTGGGCTTGCAGGATCAAGATTCCAGGCTGAGCAAATGAGGTACCACGCAGCATCTAATCGCTCGCGAGGTGATTTTGATAACCAGTAGGCGCGATGATTATCGGCGGTCTCAAAGGTTTGTATGCTAAAAGCCTGGCGGTCTAAACGATACATAAGTGTTAGTTTCAGGCAAAACTAATTTATTTCCCAATACAAAACTTCCCAAAAATATTCCCCAGCAAATCTTCCACCCCAATCTCCCCCGTAATCTCGCCCAGATAGGAAAGCGAGCGTCGAATATCCTGTGCAATAAAATCTCCCGTAATATTCGAATCCAGGCCGGTCAGTACATCGGCCAGGGCTTGGTCGGCGCGGCGCAGGGCATCGTGGTGGCGGGCGCTGGTGACGACGGTGCCCCCGCCCAGCCCACCTGGTGTGGGGGAGTCAATTGCGGTTTCAAACAGTTTCTCTTTAAGGAACTCGATGTTCATCTCATTTTTTGCGGAGATCGGGATGATCGAATTCGAAGATAGATCTGATAATTTTTTAAAAGTTGTCAAAGCTGGATCATCCCCTAATAAATACGGATGCACCCCTGGCAGGGTCGGATCCAGCAGCCACTCGGTCTGGAACAGCGGGTTGCAGTCCATTTTGTTGCAGACGAGGATGTACCCCGGAACTCTGTTCCGGGAGTTCGTATCCTCTGGAACTCTGTTCCGGGAGTTCGTATCCTCTGGAACTCTGTTCCGGGAATTTGTGCCTCCCGGAACGGAGTTCCGGGATACTAGGGCGGCAAGATCCGCGTGTACCTCTGCCAGTGTCATGCCTCCCGCTACATCCCACACGTACACCAGGATGGCCGCCTGTTCAATTTTCTCCATTGTACGCGCTACGCCAATGGCTTCGATGGTGTCTTGGGCCTCGCGAATACCAGCGGTGTCGATGAGCCGGAATTGAATGCCGCGAATGTTCAAAACTTCTTCAATCGTATCTCGGGTGGTGCCGGGGATGTCGCTGACTATGGCCCGTTCCTCGTTGAGCAGGGCATTCAGCAGGGTGCTTTTTCCGGCATTGGGCCGACCTGCGATCACTGTGGTCACGCCCATTTTCAGGGCATTGCCGAGAGCAAAAGATTGAATGAGCGGGTAAATATGGTTTCGGATTTGATTGACCAGTTTTTTGAGGTCGTTCCGATCCGCGAATTCTACATCTTCTTCGCCGAAATCCAGTTCAAGCTCCACTAGACTGGCAAAATGGATGAGTTCTTCGCGCAATTTTTGGATTTCGTGTTTGAAACCACCGCGCAGTTGTCGAATGGCCACATCGTGGGCCGCCGCGCTCTCCGAAGCGATCAAATCTGCCACGGCTTCAGCCTGGGTCAGGTCTATTTTCCCGTTGAGAAAAGCGCGAAGGGTAAACTCTCCCGGATCGGCCATGCGAGCGCCGTGTTGCAAACACAACTGAATGATTTCCTGCAAAATATACGGCGAACCGTGGCAGGAAATTTCAGCAGTGTCTTCCCCCGTGTACGAGTTTGGGCCGATGAAGATGGTGATCAACACCTCGTCTAAAATGCGTCCGTCATCCGCTATGATCTTGCCAAAATGGGCGCTATGGCTGGGCTGGTTCTCCAGTCTCTTTCCTTTGAATATTTTATCCGCCACGAGGATAGCCCTTGACCCTGAAAGCCGGATCACGCCAATGGCGCCCACGCCGGGCGGGGTGGCTAGGGCGACAATAGTGGATGACAGATCGGGGAGGGCCATGAGGATGGTTATTTGTTTATTTGGTTATTTGGGGATTTGGGGATTTGGTTATTTGGGGTGCCCGGGCCTGGCATCTGCTTTCCCTGAAGTTTGGCTTGGAATAAATACCAGGCTTTAGCGTCCCGCAGCACCAAATAACCAACTCCCCAAATAACCAACCTACTTCAAATTCTCCATATATTTTTTTAGTCCATCGGCAATCTCCGTAGCGTATTGGCTCTCTTTTCCGCCGCCGATGATGGGTTGTTTGTCGGTTGGGCGCAGGGTAGGCAATTGGGCGAGCGGGCCATCAAGCCCGACATTTTTGAGTAAAATAGGCATCACGAGGAAGCCTTTTCGCGGGTTGTTTTTTTGCGCAATCTCTGCCAATAATTGCACCGCCGGGTTGTTGGCTTCGTCGTAAAAATCGGCACTGAGGAGTGGCAATACCACCTGACACTCGTCCATGGTTTTGCGAATCCAGGCTTGGAGATCGCCTTGACCGACGGCATCAGCAAGGCTCACAAACTGTGCGGGCAAATTGCGTAAGTACTTCATTAGCAAGTCAAAACCATCCTTGTCGGCGATTTCATTGTGGAGTACCAATACCTTAGCTTTAGGCACTTGGCTAGTATTGGCAGCTGCCGGACTGTCTAACTTTTGATACTCACTGATCAGGTTTGCGACAAAGTCTTCCAGATTGTCTTTTGGGAATTGCATTCCAAATTCACCTTGAAAAAACACCTTGGTATCGGCTTCAGCGGGTCGTTCTTCTTTGGTGGTAAAAGAGTAGGGCTGTATGTTGTCCCGAACGTTTTTGTACAAGGTATCGAGCATCAGGCGCAGCGCCCAGTCCTCAAAATCAAAGCCGAGGAAAAGGTGGTGTCGGAAGTCTTTGAAAGCATTGGTGAGCGCATCGGGAATGCGTTCGTTTTGTTGTTCGCCGACTATTTTTTTGATGTAGCCGAGTTGCTGCTTGTAAGTCAGCACCAAAGATTCGGGCTTGTGGTACGCGCCCAGAAGGTTGTAAATGACTACGCGTGAATCTTTTTCAAAATCAAAATTAAAGCCGGTGCCTGGTTTATACCAGTTGTAATAATCTGCGTGATAGGCCTGTGCGATTTGATCGTAAAGCTTGGTGATAAAATTATCCGGGGTGGTATTGATTACGATTCGAAATTTGAGGTCGGTAAGTTGCTCTAGTACCGGGTGAAGCTCGAATTTGTCGGCAGAATCGGTGTAGAATTTGGCGACTTCTTCCTGCAAAACATTGTCGGTAGAGCGGTTTTGGATTCGCAGGAGGCTTGTTACATAAGGCAGGTTACAATCTTCGTCCTCGCCCAATGTGAGGTCGTATTTGTCGGCCAAATATTGGGCGCAGAGGTCGGTGATGGGTTGCCACTTTCCGTCTTTATCTTTGGCAGCTAAAGCGGCAGGGCCGAGGAAAAGCACACAGCTTCCCTCTTTGACCTTTCGGGCAATGTTTTGGTAAAGTTCGGCGGGGGAGTGCGTTGGAGTAGGCATACTAGTGCTATGGAACTGGCAAAGGTAGGAAACGGCATTTGGATATTGAAGCCTATCCACCTTTTAGATCCAACGCGATGGCTTTATCCATGTGCAGCTCAACCAAATCATGGCTTTTCAACAGTTATGCGAGATTTTCGGCTTGTGATTCAAACAAATGCTTCCTATCACGCAATTTCAGATTCCCGACTTTAACCATAATTAGTGGCATTGCCCAAAGGAAAATCTGTCGTGTGTAATGCAGTATGGCCGAGTGCCCTGAAGTATTTACAAAGCGATTTAGGAAGGTGTGCGTCAAGGATGAGAATCATGTAGCGATTGGATAGACGTACACGCTTTTGGTTTTAAGTGGGTGGGATTTGAGTAGGGAAATTTGTCATTTTTTCGAATGCCTAGGCAAATTTTGCAATCGAAATCGGGCATATTCGGCGAAAAATTTAACGAAGGCATTCGGAAAAAGGACTTTTTACCCGATAAAGCCACCCACCGCAACAAGTCTAGTATAGATTTCTCCAAAAAACAGCCCGCCCCACGACTCAAAATCGCAAGGGCGGGCCTAAAATTGTCCCTCCTCCGGCAAACCTATGGAGGGTAAAAAATTCAAATTTGCAAATCACTCAATTCTCCTCCTCCCGCCTGCTCCGAACCTTCGCGCCCCCATCTACCCGCACGGAAC
>JBBQLD010000284.1:0-6373 GCA_038327555.1 Chitinophagales bacterium | reverse complement strand
AAGGCATATACCTCGACAAATGAGCTGCCAAAAGCAGCCGAAATCGAAACATCGCCACTCAGCAGCCGATACAACATGGCACCAGGCACAACCCCAAAACTCACTACATCTGCCAGCGAATCGAGCTCTTTGCCCAATGGCGAACTGACGTGTAAGGCCCGAGCCGCCATACCGTCCAAGTAATCAAAAACAAAGGATCCGGCCGTAAACAGCGCCGCCATTTCGGGCTGCCAATAAAAAGTATAGAGCAAAGCGCAGCAGCCGCAAAACAGATTGGCCAAGGTGAGCGCGTTGGGAAGATGTTTCATTGGCGGCAAAAGTAGAAAATCTCTGGCGAAGCTTTGGATCACCAATGAAATAAGCTAACTTTTTTGATCCCCTTATTTTGCTAATTTGCGGCGTTATTGCAGATTAATAATTTCATTAGAAAGTGCTTAGATCTGGGTTTCAGCATTTTAAGAAAACTTTGACAACCAGGCCAGCCAACAAAGCGGGATACTTTTGCGTCTTGAGCAGTATTCTGTCTCAACTTTGCAGAAAATTTACTGCTTAACCACATGCCCATGTTCCGATTTTAACAGCATACCATGAGAAAAACTACTCTTTTACTTGCCTTTTTTCTTTGCGCAGCAAGTTCCTTTGCGCAACCAATCAATGACGAATGCTCCTCCCCGATCGTCCTTCCAACTCAGTTAAATTTCTGTAGTGCTCCAGATGCTTACACGAATGTAGGTGCAACACCTTCGACTTACGGCGCGCCAGGTTGTTTTGGTTCGGTACAGGGGGACGTATGGTTCACGTTTACTCCACAGGCAACAGACATGACCATCACGGTGCGCGGAGCTACCGCACAGGCTCCCGGAGGCACCTTACAAGACCCACAGGTAACGCTCTATTTTGGCACCTGTGGCGGGGTAATAAATGAATTGGTATGCGATGCTTCCACTGGCAACAACAACGTAGCTGAAGCCTACAAGGGCGGTCTTTTTGTTGGTTCGACCTACCTGATACGTGTTCAGGGCGCAGGCGGGCAACAGGGCACTTTCCAAATTTGCATCAACAACTATAACCCGCCAGTAGAGCCTACTTCCGACTGTCCGACAGCCTCAATTTTGTGCGATAAATCGCCTTTCGTAGTGCAATATGTCACAGGAGCAGGAAGCAACAATGGCGAAATGCAGGATGCTTCTTGTTTTTTTAACGGCGTGCCGGGGCTTTACGAATCAAATTCTACATGGTTTGTCTGGACTTGCGCGCAATCCGGTACTTTGACCATGACGCTCACCCCTTTGAACGGCCCCGATGACCTTGATTTTGTAATTTACCGACTGCCAAATGGGATTGGGAACTGTAATAATAAAGTGATAGAACGATGTATGGCATCCGGCGAAGCCCAAAACCCAAGTATCAACGATGCGCCATGCCTTGGCCCAACGGGTATGCTTAGTGGCGACCCGGATATTACGGAGGACGCAGGCTGTCAGGAACCCGGCGACGATGCCTGGCTCAAACCATTGGACATGATCCAGGGCGAAACCTATGCACTTGTGGTCAACAACTTTTCTTTATCAGGCAACGGTTTTTCCATAGAATTCGGCGGCACAGGTGAATTTCTGGGTCCCGAAGCAAAATTTGAAACCATTCCTGAAGCCGTGTGCCTAGGAACGCCCGTACAAGTAGTCGATGCTTCTACCTTTGCTTTGGGTGCTATTACAGCTTGGAATTGGAGCTTTGGTGCTGATGTAATACCACAAACGGCAACAGGCAAGGGCCCTCATACTGTGACATTCAATACGCCAGGGGTTCACCCAGTTGTGTTGACGCTGGAAACTGATTTGGGCTGCAAAGTCACGGAGATCCAATCTGTTTTGATCTATCCGGATGTTGAAGTAGATACGCTCATCGCCGCCCCCGATTGTAATGGCACCGCAAACGGCCAAATAACGATCAACAATATTATTAGCGGAACTCCACCTTATCTTTTCAGCTGGAACAATGGGCCTTTTACAACCCAAAATTCCCTTAACAACCTAGGTGTTGGTTTCTATACCCTTGCCATTGTAGATTTTAACAACTGTAAAACAGACCTTGGCATTCAGGTTGACGAACGTATTCTGACCGCAGATGCAAGCGTGGAAAAACCGCTTTGCTTTGGGGACGCAAATGGCGTTATCACCTTAAACGTAACCAATGGAAAACCTTTAGTACAGTTCAATTGGGGAAGCGGTTTTATGCCCAACAACGTGCAAGGCGGTTTTACAGCAGGCACCTATACCATCCAGGCCATTGACGCGGTATTGTGCAAAGGAACCTTTACCGTAACCGTATTGGATAACCCTGCGCTTAATTTGATTATGGATACAATTGATATCTCGTGTTTTGGGGCCAATGATGGCATGGCCGAAGCAATTCCTTCGGGTGGAACAGGGCTTTATGAATATCAATGGTCAAATGGATCAACTGCACAAACCATCGCCAATTTATCTCCCGGGCAATATGAGGTAACCGTTTCAGATCGAAACGAGTGTATTATTATTGCTGGAGTTTTCATCACGGAACCGCCAGATGTGGCGGTCACTTTGATCGATGTGCTGGATTTGATCTGCAATGGAACGCCTGAAGGCGAAATCCGGGTAGAAGGAATGGGGGGGCGTCAGCCCTACACTTTTAGTCCCAATGGGATTGACTACTTTCCATCAGACACCTTGAAAAACCTATTGGCCGGAGATTATTGGATAAAAGTCAAAGATGCGTTTGGTTGCCAGGATTCTGTTTTTGCAAGTATCACTCAGCCGCCTGAACTTATTGTGGTTGCCACACCCGCAGATACTACCCTCGATTTAGGTTTCACCGTAGATATTAGCACATTTACAGCACCTTTTGGCCGCTCAGTCACTTTTGAATGGTCGCCGACCATTGGCTTGAGTGAAACTGATATTCCTGACCCAGTGGCAACTGCAATTGATGACATCACCTATATTATCAAAATCACGGATGAGGATGGCTGTATGGCATTTGATACCGTTAGAATACGCGTTAAAAAGGATCGTCCAATTTATTTCCCCAATATTTTTGCGCCGGACAAGCCCTATCCGAATGACCATTTTACAGGTTTTGGTGGCCCGGCTGCTGAGCAAATTTCACTTTTGCGTATTTACGACCGCTGGGGTAGCCTCATCTACGAAAATCGCGACTTTAATCTAAACGAACCCAATTTCGGATGGGATGGTCTGGTGAAGGGTCAAAAGGTGGATGGGGTGTTCGCCTGGTATGCCTTGGTGCGCTTTATAGATGGCAAGGAATTGCAGTATGACGGTGATGTGACGGTGATTCGATAAAAGGTGCACATTTCACACATAAAACTTTGGCTCCTGCTTGGAAAATAGATCCAAGTCGAACTACCTTTGCCACCGTTTTGGGAAAAAGGCGTCTATTTCAGCACTTTTTTCATTGATATTGAACGAGTTATAAAAAATTTAGCAAGAATACGGTATGCCAACCATTAATCAACTAGTGCGCAAAAGCCGCGAAAAGGTTGAATACGCCAGCAAGAGCCGCGCCCTCAACTCCAGCCCGCAGAAGCGCGGTGTGTGTACTCGCGTGTACACTACCACACCAAAGAAGCCAAACTCAGCCCTACGTAAAGTGGCGAAAGTGCGTCTTGTAAACGGCTTTGAGGTCATCTGTTACATCCCTGGTGAAGGCCACAACCTGCAAGAGCACTCTATTGTGCTGGTGCGTGGTGGTCGTGTAAAAGACCTTCCAGGTGTGCGTTACACCATCGTTCGTGGTGCACTCGACACAGCTGGTGTTCAAAAACGCAGCAAGAGCCGTTCGAAATACGGCACCAAGCGTCCAAAGAAATAAATTTCAGTGGTAAATGTTAAGTGTTAAATGATGAGTGGGCATCCCTCACTTTTTTGTTTACCTTAATATGCTACCACTTATCACTAAACACTTATCACTAAGAAATGCGTAAGCACAAACCGAAACCTCGAGTATTGGCCGCAGACCCGCGTTATAACGATACGATGGTAACACGTTTCGTAAATAACTTGATGTGGGACGGCAAGAAGAGCGTTGCATTTGGCATTTTTTACGATGCATTAGACATCGTAAAAGGCCGCACCAACGAGGACGAGTTGCAGATCTGGAAGAAAGCTCTCAACAACGTCATGCCACAAGTGGAAGTTCGAAGCCGCCGTGTAGGTGGTTCAACTTTCCAAATTCCAACGGAACTACCTGCTAATCGCAAGGTTTCCATTGGTATCAAGTGGATGATCAAATATGCTCGCGCCCGCAGTGGTAAAGGCATGGCCGAAAAACTCGCTGCCGAAGTAATGGCCGCCGCTAAGGGCGAAGGCAATGCAGTGAAAAAGCGCGAAGATGTGCACAAAATGGCTGAAGCGAACCGCGCTTTTGCTCACTTCCGTGCACGTTAAGCAAGGCTAAGCTACCGCCTTACCGCCGAAGATTGTATCTCCCCGCATTGTGTTTGGGAAAGCAATTTTCGGCGGTATCGGCATTTTTAGAGGTTTTGAAAAGGAAGCTCTGGTTTCAATTATCAAAATTTTCTTGAAAATCAAGGGGTTTACTCAGAATTAACATTCAGAAAAAAGGAGATTTTCCCACTATTGGCGATACTTTGTTCTGAATAGCCCCAAACCAACACACAATTTCTCTCACTCAATCAATAAAGTAACAAAGTCATGGCAACGGACCTTCGGTTTACCCGGAATATTGGTATCGCCGCCCACATTGATGCGGGCAAAACGACTTTCACCGAGCGCGCGCTCTTTTACACTGGTGTTAACCACAAAATCGGCGAAGTGCACGAGGGTGCCGCTACGATGGACTGGATGGAGCAGGAGCAGGAGCGTGGTATCACCATCACTTCGGCTGCCACCAGATGTCACTGGTCTGTAGAGGGTCAACTATTTGACTTCAACATCATCGACACCCCAGGTCACGTAGACTTCACGGTGGAGGTAAACCGTTCGTTGCGTGTACTCGACGGCTTAGTTTTCCTGTTTTCGGCGGTAGATGGTGTAGAACCACAATCCGAAACCAACTGGCGTTTGGCTGACAACTATAAAGTTCCTCGTATTGCGTTCGTCAACAAAATGGACCGTGCTGGCTCTGACTTTATGATGGTAGTGAAAGACATGAAAGCCAAGCTTGGCTCGAATGCAATTCCACTCCAAGTGCCTATCGGTTCAGAACACAACTTCAAGGGTGTGGTTGATCTAGTAACAGGCAAAGCTGTGATCTGGAATGAGCACGACCAAGGCATGACCTACACAGAAATTCCTGTGCCAGAGGATTTGAAAGAAACGGTACACGAACTTCGCCAGTTGCTCATCGAAGAAGTTGCTTCTTATGATGACAAATTGCTCGAAAAATTCTTTGATGATCCTGATAGTATCACGGTAGAAGAAATGCGTGCTGCAGTTCGCTCTGCGGTTTGCGACCTGAAAATGACTCCGGTCATGTGCGGTTCTGCATTCAAGAACAAGGGTGTACAGGCTTGCCTCGACGCTGCTTGTTACTTCCTGCCTGCGCCTATCGATATTGAATCTGTAATAGGCATTGACCCAAAAACCGAAAAAGAGGTATCTCGTAAGCCTTCGGTAACGGAGCCGTTTACTGCCTTAGCATTCAAAATTGCTACAGACCCATTCGTGGGCCGTTTGTGCTTTATACGGGTATATGCAGGCAAACTTGATGCTGGTTCTTACGTTCTGAATACCCGTACGGGCGACAAAGAGCGTATTAGCCGCTTATATCAAATGCATGCCAACAAGCAAAACCCGATTGATTCGGTAGAAGCTGGCGATATCGCAGCTGCAGTGGGTTTCAAAGACATCCGTACGGGCGATACCCTTTGCGATGTAAACCATCCAATTGTGCTCGAAAGCATGGTGTTCCCTGAGCCAGTAATTGGCTTGGCTGTAGAACCTAAAACACAGAAAGACCTGGACAAAATGGGTATGGCCCTCAACAAACTCGCCGAGGAAGATCCAACTTTTCGAGTGAAATACGACGAGGATACTAACCAAACGGTCATCAGCGGCATGGGTGAGTTGCACTTGGAAATTATCGTTGACCGCTTGCGTCGCGAATTCAAAGTGGAATGCAACCAAGGCGCACCACAGGTAAACTATAAGGAGGCTTTGACCAAAACCACTACGCACCGCGAACGCTTGAAAAAGCAAACGGGCGGTTCGGGTCTTTTTGCTGATATGGAATTCACACTTGGCCCTGCCGACGAAGACTTCCTAAACAGCGACGACTTCAAAAGCGGCAAAAAGAAACTCCAGTTCGAGTGGGGTATCGTGGGTGGTTCGATCGATAAGAACTACCAGAAGCCAAT
>JBBQLD010000283.1:0-6384 GCA_038327555.1 Chitinophagales bacterium | reverse complement strand
AAGTAACAAGTTAAAAGGGGGCAAGTTAAAAGTAACAAGTTAAAAGGGGGCAAGTTAAAAGTAACAAGTTGAAAGTGGGCAAGTTGAAAGTAACAAGTTGAAAGTAACAAGTTGAAAGTGGGCAAGTTAAAAGTAACAAGTTGAAAGTGGGCAAGTTGAAAGTGGGCAAGTTTCAAGTAGGCAAGCTGCTGACTAGGCCATGCACTTTATTGCCCCCTTTTAACTTGTTACTTGCCCGGTTTTAACTTGCTACTTTCAACTTATTACTTTCAACTTGTTACTTGCCCACTTTCAACTTGTTACTTTCAACTTGCCCACTTGAAACTTGCCCACTTTCAACTTGTTACTTGCCCACTTTTAACTTGTTACTTGCCCACTTTTAACTTGTTACTTGTTACTTGTTACTTGCCCACTTTCAACTTGTTACTATTTGTCTTTAATATGCTCCAATCGGGCAGTCTGATACCGATCCTGACGTAAAATCTTTCGCACCGCTTTTGCGGTTTCTCGTGGCCCGGTATCTGCGGTCATTTTTACGAGCCACTCTGGCATATCGTTAGCAGAATCTGTAGAAATTTGCTGCTCCACGTACACCCAACCGTCTTCACCAGGCACAAAAAGCCAGCGCGTGGTTGTATTCTTCATTCTCATAACCCCCTTATTTTCAGGCAGGTAAGTAGGGTAGGGCGTGTTGGTGATACGAATTTGAAGGGTGTTGGGATCTTGCTCCGTCTTGCTATGCAGAATGATATCGCGGTCATCCAGCGGCCAGGGAAAATCGAATTTAGCATAATACCATAGTTCGGTGGGAGACACGCGTTTTAATAGACGTGAATAGCTCACCTTGTAACCCCAATCACAATAATGATCCACATCAGAGAACAAGGCAGCAATGCCAGAAAGGGGGGCTTTTACAACAGTAGAGAGCTTGATATGGAGTAGCTCTGGCGTTTTTTGATGATAAATTTTAATGCCGTCCTGTTCTCCTTTATATTCCCAGTTAGAAGACTTTTGTGCAAAACCAGGCTGAGTCAAACCAAGTGCCAGCAAAAAGTATAGCGTTATAATCTGTTTTTTCTGCATTTTGAGCGGATTGGTTGAAAATAGCTGTCATCTTTTACCGTAATAGCGTTACATCCCCGTGATATTCCTTCTCTTCTCCGTTCCCAAAGCGTACCACCATGTGATACACATAAACATCACTCGGTGCTGCTTTGTCATTTGCTATACCATCCCAGGCTTTTTGTGCAGGGGTAGCCTCAAAGACTTTTTGGCCCCAACGGTTAAAGATCACGAACTTGGTCACTGTCGCTGAGCCTCCGCCCAAAACAGGCCCAAAAGTGTCATTGGCACCGTCGCCATTAGGTGTAAACGCATTTGGAATATCAAAACAACGCTTGGTATTGTAAAAAACAACGTCCGATTCCGTTGTACAACCATTTGCATCTGTTGCAATTACAGTATAAAAAGCAGTATTCCCCAGGGGAATAACCTCCACAGAATCAAGCGTAGCGCCAGGAATTGGTATGCCATTGGCCGTCCATTGTAAGCTTTCCACTGCGTCAGGATTTACGATTCCAATCCGAAGTTTAGCCTTTGCACCTTCGCAAATTGAATCATTTGGATCAGGAATAGCCGTAATTACATCAAATACAATTGGGGCAAATACTTGCACCGTTACCGCATCAGCATCGCTGCAATTCGCACCATAATAAATGGTGGCCGTGTACGTACTCGTAATTACAGGAGCCACCTCAATAGTATTGCCAAATCTTGGTCCAGGCATCCAAACAATGCTGTCAGCGGGTGTTCCAGTCGCTACAGCAGTCAGGGTAATAAAATCGCCAAAACAGATGCTTTGATCTTGCCCAACACTGACATTTGCATTAGATACAATGACCGTAATTTCCCCTTGAACGGCGCAGTTTTGATTGGTTGCCGATACGGTGTAAGTCGTCGTAATCGTAGGGGTAGCAATAGGATTTGGAATATTCGGGTTGTTCAAACCTGTCACAGGCAACCATTGAAATAGACCAGGGCCATTTGGCGGGAGGGTAAGATTGACGGACGCTCCCAGACAAATAGAAGTACTTGGGTTCAAATTGAGTACTGGAATCGGAATTACATCCACCGAAACGGCATCTACGGTAGCACATCCTTGGCCATAAAAAAGGGTGACTCCGTAGGATTGTAAGCTGGTAGGGCTTACCGTTATGGTATTGGTTGTTTCCCCAGATGGAGACCAAACTAGTGTGCTAGGGTCGCCAGTGGTAGTGGCCGTCAAGGTGGCATTTGTACCCTCGCAAATGAGCTGATCCTGGCCGGCATTCACACTGGCATTGTAATAGGTCACCGTAACATTACCTTCCGAACTACAATTCAGTCCTTGTGCTACCACATGATAAGTAATCGTTTCGGTTGGCGTTGAAACCGGATTGGGCGAAGTTGGATCGTTCAAAAACGTACTTGGTGTCCAGGTATAGGTGACATCCACTTGATTGCTGGTGTTCAAAACCACCGATCCAGTGCTGCAAATAACAGGGTTGTCTGCAAGTTGCAAAACGGGTACAGGCTCCACAAATACTGCAACACTTGTACCTGCCGGGCATGGAAGATCTTTGATGCTAATTTGGTAAATGGTTGTCTGCGTGGGTGTTGCAACAGGATCCAAGCAATCATCACAAGACAGAGAACCGGCAGTCATCATCTCCCATTCATATTCATAATCAGGGTTTCCAGGAGTAACCGTGACCTCAATTTGAGCAGAATTTCCTGGACAGACGATGGGCGGCGTGGCAACAGCAGTCAATGCAGGTGGGATAAAGACGGGTACAAAGACTTCCCCGGTATCCAGGCATCCTCCAATTTTAGTAACCCGTTGATAGGTGAAAGTATCGGAGGCTAAGATGACCAGATTCCAGTTTTCTTCTGGCGTTAAAAACATGCCGTGCGGAAGCCACAGGTGTTCAATATCAGGAAAATTGGCAGGTTCGTACACATTGGAGAGCAAATAAATGGTATCTCCCTGACAGTATACTTCTTTGTCCATAAACCTCCGAATGGCTAAATCTGGCAGCGAATCTACTTTCAAACGCACCGAATCGTATACGGTGCAGGTTCTGTTGCCACTTACAATGTCGTAAGTCGCAGTGTAAGTGATTGATTCAGTTGGCGTTGCAATCACCGTTGGCCCGGTTGTCGTATTCAAGAAAAAAGAAGGCGTCCAGGTAATCGTTGAGCCAACAGGATTGGTATTGGCCACTAAAATATCGGATTCGCCGAGACATAGCAAGCGCAGACTTTCGCCCGCTATTTCAAGATCCGAAAGGATTATCGTAATCGTTACACTTTCAGATTGCGAACAAGCCCCGTTTTGGCTGGTTGCTACGAGGGTGTAGGTAGTGGTTTCATCCGCCAAGGCTATTGGCCCTGAACTATTTGGATTGCTTAATCCATCGGTTGGAGTCCATTCGTATTGGGTCGTTGTGTTCAGGGAGGTCGCCAATTGTACCGGATAGTTTTGGCACAATACCGTGTCGGCAATCAATACAGGGAAATGCAGGGTATCCACGATCACTGTAACAAAATCATTCACCGTACAACCTTCCAGCGTTACGGATGCAGTGTAAGTGATTGGAAATGTAGGGGTTGCGGTTGGAGTCAGGCTAGTTGGATTGTTCAGTCCATTTGCAGGAGACCAGGTTATGGGCGTATTGACGGGCTCTACAGTGGCTTGAAGCACTACACTCCCCCCCAGGCAAATGGTAGTGGGTGAAAGTGCTGTTGCTAAAATACTTGGTGCTAAGACTTTAATAAACACGGAATCCACGTCCTCACAAGTACCCACCACACCCAGTACGCTCAACCAAAGGCTCTCGGTAGGTGATGTCACAGGGTTTGCGATATATGGATTGCTTACGGCTGTGGTTGGCTGCCAAAAATAGGTAGTGGCACCACTAGCTTGCAATTGAACAAAATCACCCTTGCAGACCCTCAGGGTATCGCCACCAGAAACGACTACTTGGACGCCGTCTTTGATTTCGACAACCAGTGTTTTTAGCGTCACTTCACCGCAGCCATAGTTGCGGGTAATGTTGATTAAAATAGATTCTGAGCCTTCTGGTAGTGCATCGGCAAGTGGAATAATGGGGAACGCGAGTATATTTTGGCCCGGTTGGAAGGTAATGCTAGGCGGAATATTTAACAGGTAGTCAAGCCCTAATGTTGCCGAACCGCCAAGATTGATATTGAAGGTGGTCGCAACGGTAGGTATGCTTGAAAGCGAAATGAAAAGCGTGTCATCATCGCCCGAACAACTTTCTATGAAATAGTCAATACCGCTGGCAAACTGGATTCCCACTTCTGGCGAGCCAGCCTTGATTTCTGAAACAAAAACCCCTGAGTCAAAAGATTCGTCTCCGCGGTCGGCAACGGCTAGTTTGAGGTGATAGGTATTACAAGGAATAACAGGCACCCGAGCCGTTAGGCTTTTTTTCACACCCATAAAATCAGAGGTTAATCCGTCATACTGGATGGTCTGGCTAAGCTCGTTATTTCGGTAATATTGCCAATTTGCCTGGTTGTTTACGCTGTCAATTTGTACAGGGGTATTAGTATTGGGCAAAACCGCAATATTTAATGCGCCATTGGTCAAATTCGGGTCTCCATTAATACCAGGGCCGGAGACGAGAAAGGCAAAAATGTCATTGAAGCCCGCATTGTTGAAGATATATTCGGGATATTCCTCTGAGCCAAAAACGTACTCAAATACCACTTCATTTGTAGCGGCAAAAACATCTAATTCAATGATACAAGCATCATGCGATGTACTTCCGTTGCCAAAAAGTAAGGATAAATAGTTTAAGTCCGGATCACCAGGGTCATTAAACGGGTCTACTATTGTACCCAATCCGTCAAAGGTATTGGGTCCTTCGGCATTGGTTGCGCTGCCTGAAGTGAGCAACAGGCCTTTTTCCATGTTTAGGTCGTTGCTTTCGGTTGCAAATTTGAAGGTGCCGTACTGTTGCGAATCACACAAAATATCAGTCACCGTAACCACGGCACCACCCGTTGAAATGGCCGCAACAATACTGTCTGCATTAATATTTAAAGTATCCACGGCAAGTACTTCCATATCGACACAGGGGTCACTATTGCATTGCCAGGTGCCTTTCCAGCCAGATTCTTGCACAGAACCATCAGATTCAAAAACTACGGTGAGGCAACCACTTGTTGCCTGCACGCTAAAACAGACTCCGCCGCCACCCGCAATATTTTGCGCCGTGAAGCCTGTTCCATCCAAAGCTGCCAGCAAAGGCGCGTTGGGAGAATCGCCATTATAAAAGGAAAGCTGATCGCCATCTCCTCCTCCAAATGGAGCAAGTGTTGGTTCAAGGTTATAGTATTCCAAAGAAAAAGAAATACACTCTGACTGCTGATCCGGGCAAATCACAAAGGTGTGGTCTTCGTTCTGCAAATAGTCGCCAAACTCACCGCCCGAATCATATAATGTACCGGCGCAAAGCGATGAGCTACCTTGAGTAATATTTACAATCGGGGGTATACTGTCTACACATACCGTAAAATTACCCCAGTTAGCGGCAGCAGTTGCCGACCAGTCCGACACTCGAATGAAATAATCAAGCCCCGGAGTGAGGCCAAAAAGATCGAGCATGGCACTAGTTTGACCCAAATTTGCGCTGGCGCAATCCAGTTCTGCTAATCCATCAAACAGGCAGTCACCACGATAAATGGCAAACTCTGGATTAGAGATGGGCGAGTTGCCTGTGCCCGTGATAGTTATGCGCAGGTCTAGCAGGGAAATCGGGCATTGGAATCGAAACCATACATCATGCTGAGCCGTGGCATTTTGGAAACATGAAACAGTATCTACAGTGGCTACGATACTTGGTGTCGCGTTGGTATTGGTATAGACCGTTGGTTGGCAAGCTGGTGCTTCCCCGAGGTTGACCATGGTGGCGCAATCAAATGCATCATTCGTGGGAGCTTGAGCACGGAGTGAAAAAGCAGTTAAAACTACGACTAGGAACGAGAGGGCTTGCTTCATTTTTATGTCAGCGCTTAAACTACACAGGTTTCAAAACCTGCGAAGTTTGGGAGGAGTGAAAAAAATCAGCCCAAAAGTAACGAGACATTTGCGAACGCCCAATCAGACGGAGCGCAATTGTGATGATTTGGTCATAGTTGGGCAATTTGTGTGCTTAGTTCTACTTTGTCAAATTAGCCGCAGCGCGGCGTAGCGTCTGTAGCAATGGATTAATTGGGATTTGTTGGAGGTGGCTCGCACCGAAAACATGGATAGTTTAGGTGGGTTGCACCTCCAAAACGAAAGTTTTAAATATTTGTAAAGAAGGTTAGCCGGGC
>JBBQLD010000282.1:0-6395 GCA_038327555.1 Chitinophagales bacterium | reverse complement strand
ACTTTTACGCACAGGAACTGTTTGGGCTTGAACTTTCTGCCCCCCCTTCTGAGTGGAAGTAATCCCCTGTGCTTTAACCGTTTTTCCTGTTTCTGGCTGAGCATCGTACACTTGCGGCTTCACCCCTTTACTTACAGCAGTGTTATTTGCTTTTAGAGGAGGCTGTTTGAGCCATAATTTTTGACAGATTTCAATTCGATCTGGGTTTTCAATTTTATTCCACTTGATGAGCTGCAGATCAGTCACTTTGTATGTGCGGGCAATAGCCCGTAGATTTTCGCCCTTTTGTACAATGTGGGTACCAGGCTCCCAGTCTTCGGCACACCGAATACCGTCAGCATCTGTAGAATAGGTAGCTGGAGTTTTATCATCCTGTTCATTTTGCATGATGGAAGATAATTCCTTATCGACATTAAAATCATCAGCGCCGTAGCCAGCGATTTTTTGAGATTTGGAGATTGCGATTTTCCCAGAACCTTCTGGACAAGCCTCCGTGATATAATCATCAACGGCTTTACCATTCACTTTTACCAATTGGAGTTCGTTTTCCATGGCTTGTGAAGCGCTGTTACCCGTACGGTCATTCACAATGCCGATGCTTGGAATAAACTGAAAATCGGAACGGATCTGGCCAGATTTCACTGGTTCGCAGTGGAATGAATATTCCATGAGGCAATTATTAAGTTTTGCCCCCGAGAAATAGGCTGCTGTCGGAGAGCCAGCAACAGCGAGGTTTTGCTCGTTTACCAAGCGAATGGTATCAAATTGGAACGAACTCTGCTGTGCACGCACCCAATATTTTGAACCTTTGCGTGCTACGAGCGTAGCAGATTCCACTGGCATTAACCAATAACCGCCGCTTTGACGTTGGAAAACCACCAGCATTTGCTGCGCTCCCCGGTTAATACTTGCTACAAAAGCATCGTCAAGATCAAGGTTGCGGCAAGTCACCGTTCCTTCCGGGAGTTCGGGCGAGTAATGACCAGCTCCTTCGGTCATGAAGATAAAATGTTCTTGCACATTGGGTTTTACCGAGTAGGCCCACACTGCATTGTCTCCTTTCAAATTAGGGTAGGAGTAGCGATATTCCAATTGGCTCATGCAGTCTCGATTGAATAAGACGTAACTAACGTCCTGCGCAGAGAGCGTTTGTAGCGCGAAAAATGCGACAAAAGCGAGGATAAATTGTTTCATGACAAAAATTTTTCTGGTGAAAAGGGTAGCTGTGTTATTAAATTTTCCTGCAAGGTTATGGCAGAATTTTGAAAAAACATCTTGAAAATCAGGAAGATGGAAAAAAAGCTTTTAAGAACTATACACAAACGTAACAACAAACAAATTTCTTGCCCACAATCAGTCCGTCTTTCCAACTACTTTTGCAAAATGTCAAGACCACTTATTCTCGTTACCAATGACGATGGCATCGTAGCCCCAGGTATCCGCGCACTTGTAGAGGTTGCCAAAACCCTAGGAGACGTTGTCGTTGTAGCGCCTGATTCGCCTCAAAGTGGCAAAGGCCATGCCATTACGATTCACGAGCCTTTACGGCTAAAAAAAGTCAATCCATTCCCCGGTATTGAATCATGGGAAAGCTCTGGAACCCCAGTAGATTGTGTAAAACTTGCCAAACACGTTGTTTTAAAAGGCCGCCCAATCGACCTCTGCGTATCCGGCATCAACCATGGGAGCAACGCAAGTATCAACATTCTTTACTCCGGCACACTCTCAGCTGCTATGGAAGCGGCGCTTGAAAGTATTCGGAGTGTTGGCTTTTCTTTACTTGACTTTAGTTTTGAAGCTGATTTTGAGCCCGCCAAGCTTTGGGTGCGTCGCGTTATGGAATTTATGCTTGCTCGACCTTTTCAGCACGGTCAACTGCTCAACGTAAATATCCCCAAACTTCCTGCCGATCAAATCCGCGGATTAAAACTTTGTCGCCAAGCTGATGCTCGGTGGATCGGAAACATGGTAGAGGGCCGCGATCCGGCTGGCCAACCCTATTATTGGCTAAGTGGCGAATTTTTAAACAGCGACCAAGGACCAGACACCGACATTTGGGCTTTAGAAAATGGATATATCTCTGTTGTGCCTTCTATGCACGACCTGACCAACTACCCTGCTATTGCATCGCTGAAAGGATTAGAAAACAGTAATAATTCCTAAACACAGTGTTCATAGCTCATAGTTCATAGTTCATACCTCATAGATTTTATTAATCTTCATTCAAAAAATGTTTCAACGCAACGAAATCTGGGTGGGCCTATTATATGGTCTGCTCTTACCTGTAGCCGGCTTTTTAGTCCTTTACAACCTCTTTTCTCTCCTTGAAATAAAAGGAGCTGCAAGTGGTGCAGGTTTCTCGGAAAATTTCAGGGAACGCACACTTGCCATTGTGGCCATCGCAGTCAACCTTTTTATTCTGAGCAGGTTCAGGAAATTGCGCTGGGAACATGCCATGCGCGGTGTGGTGATTGCCACCTCTTTGCTTGCCTTGGCATGGTTGTTCTTTTTTGGATTAAAATTGCTTTAGGAGCCACTCATCCCTAAACTTGCTCAAACCCATAGTCCCGCTCGACTTTGCACACTCGGGTTTTATAAGCGGAATACCATTTTTCGCGGCCCATTTGTTGTGCAATCAAATGATCCGCCTGGGCTTTCCAATGCTGAATGGCCTCTAAGCTCTCCCAATAGGACACGGTTATACCTACCTCATTACGGGCCCATTCTACCCCAAGGTAACCAGGCTGTTCAGCAGCAAGTGCTGCCATCAGGCTTGCCATGTCTGCATAGTTTTGAGCATCCTCATCTGTACGGATAGAGGTGAAAATAACAGCATAGTAAGGGGATTTAGGCGTTTTAGCGATCATAACAAGGTATAATTGAAGAGATCCTCTATGACTTAAAAATTGCCCGACAAAAGCCTTTATGTTGGAATTTTCATGACCAATGGAAACGTTTTGTTTTCACTCTGGCTTCCATGTTGCTCCAAATTCCTCCACCAACTTATTGTCGTAGAAGTCGGCTTTTTCAAATAGATTGCTCAACATATCTTGTCCAGTTTCCTCATTGAGGTAACGATCAAATATGAGTAGCGAAAGTACAATGTCTTGCTCGTGTACACTGAGTGAAAGTCCTTCATTGCGATGGTTTTCGCGCAGGAGGTATTCGTAGAGTGGTTTGATTTCTTTTTTTGGGAGTTCGCAAAGCAGTGCGTCGGCAGAAAGCAGCCCTGTTTTATCGTGATACGTAATGATAATAGTGGCGCTTCCGTGTTTTATCTCCCATGCATTTGGGCCCGAGCGGCTCAGCATAACGTCGTGGCCAATATTCCCAATCAAGGATTCTATTGTCTTAGCGGTTCCAGAAGGTATATATTCCTCCACTGTGGATGGTAGTTCCGCTTTTTGGCCGCAATGCGAGCAATGCTTGTTTTCAACAGTTGCTTCTGTAAGAATATTGAGACAAGCTGTACAGCGGCTGGCATTGTCTGAACTGGCTTCTGCAAACTGACTAAGGGTTTCTTCTAAAAAACGAACCGGTAGTGAAAAGCCGGTATTATCTCCATTTTGGATCACGAACGTATTGATTCCCACTACTTCTCCATCTGTGTCCACAAGCGGCCCACCAGAGTTGCCCGGGTTGAGTGCTGCATCAATATGCAGATAAGGAATTCCATTCATCAACTCGGCCGTATTGGACACAATGCCACTTTTGAGGGAAAATTTGAGTCCAAATGGATGGCCAATTGCGGTTACTGCATCTCGTTCACGAAGCATTTTGGTGACCCCTAAACGAATTTCAGGTAGTTCCTGCCCGTTAATAGGCGCATCCAAAAACGCTAAATCATATTTTGAGTCAATATAACGAACTCGGGCAAGTTGCTTTTTAAATCTGGCCCCTTCTATAACTACAATCCGGTTGCCTTCCACCACATGGTAGTTTGTGACAATCAGCCCATGGTTGCGCAAGAAAAAGCCTGTTCCTGTACTATAAGGTGTGGCAATCTGAACAATGGTGTTGCGGTAATCTTCTACAAAATCAAGCATATGGGTGGATTAGGAGGGGCTAAAGTACGGTGAGGTTTGCGTTAGCAAGGGTATTGATTTTGGGTAAAAAATAGGCGGGACGCTGTTGTGTCAAAAGGTATTTTGCAATTCTTTTCATGAGATAATATTTTGTGTTTCTGGCCATCGAATCCTATAAGGTTTTAAAAACCATATAGGATTTTGAGAAATTCAAAATACAATTCCGCGAGAAAGTTTCAATCCGGGCTTTTGGCACAACCCCAAGTGAGTCCTGCGATGGAGGATCTAAACTTACGCTTCCACAATAAATTTCAACCAAACAACGCGATGACCAGCACGAATTTCAATAAAATAGATGCCGGAACAAGCCGGGGCAATTACCGAAAAACGCCGGTTTTCATCCCGGCCAGCAGAAACCTCCCTTCCTAAGGCGTCCCGGACAACCCATTCTGCCTTTTGCTCCTCCAGCCCGGTCACTTGAACTTCCAACAAGCCGCCAGGAACAGCAGGGTTGGGCGAAAGGCTGGCCGTAAAGGATGTCGTTTGCGGTTCAGTGCTGCTGATGGTGAAGCAGGAGTCCTGGGTTTCGTAGGCGCCAATGTCAACCTGCCCAAAACGGATGCGGGGGTTGCCGTCTAAATCAGTAAGAAGGCCGGCGTTTAAAGTGGCTTGGTTGTCCCCGCGATCCATAGCCGGGGAGCAGATTTTTAATCGAAAATCACCCGCCGAGGTATCTACAAAATCAGGATATTCGCCAATAATGGTGCTATCGCCAAGCGCCTGTGAATAATTAAAGCGTTCAGCCTCCCCTAAAGGATGTAAGATACAATAATCCAAAAATAACCAGAAGCCAGTAAGTATAGGGTTGTAATTATCAAACAAATGTGTGCTGGCCTTTGACTCCCATATCACACAATTAGAAAAATTCATTATGGGTCGGTTCGCGTTGGGCAGTGACCACTTCCGTTCCGTCAAAACCTCCAAATATCTTGACCCCCCTTTTTAGTTCAAAAGATAAGCTGCGATCCGTGGCATTCGTTGGGTAGTAAGTGCCCGTAGCCACCCAGATTTCGTCTCCATTTCCGGCAGCAGCCAAGGCTGCTTGCAGATCGAGAAATGCATCTGCCCAGCTGGTGCCGTTTTGTTGCCCGCCCAATGCGGCGTGGTTGACGAAGTGTGTTTACTGGCTGTTTAAAACAGGTAAGGATATGATGAGTGCAGCGATAAATAAAAGATTGCGCATGGCAAATAATCGTTGGTGGGTGGCCTGGAAGAGTGGAAGAAAAAAGCTGCCCTGAAAATGATGCGAAAGACATCTATTTTCAAGGCAGCTATATATAGAGGTAGAGGCTACTTTTTGACTAGTTTGCTCCTTCTATGACCACGGCGCGATTCCCTTCCACGAATGTCGCCTGCCTCCAATAGTTATGCCTGTGAATGCCTTAACATTTACCTGATCACCGTCACTTCTCCACTTTTCAGAAGTAGCGTTCCATTGACCAATCTGATTTCAGCGTGCCAAACATATACGCCAGGCAGAACGGGACGCCCTCGCAGGGTACCATCCCAACCCGATTGCTCATCGTTCAGGCCCAATGTTTGTGTTTCAAAAATCAGCTCTCCCCATCGATCAAATATTTGAAACAGGTCTACGGAGCCCAGAATCGCCGGGTTTCCATACACGGTCAACCATGCATTTCCACCTTCCTTGCTGGGCGAAAAAATATTGGGAATGTAGGCTTGCTCCACCTTTTTGATCCGTATGTGGAGGGTATCCGAAGTCTTGCATCCTGATGCCGAACTCAAGGTCAGGATGTAGGTCAACTCCCCGAATGCCGTGAGGACTGGATTTGGACAGTTGGCACAATCCAGCCCATCAGGCGGCGACCATGCATAGTTGAAAACTCCAGATTGGTTAGCCTGCACCGGGATACTGTAAGTATCTCCCACTTCCAATTCTGGAGAAGTTCCCAGCTCTACCGCCAATGCAGGAGGGTCGTCGAGTGTAAATAGAAACGATGCTGTGCAAGCTGCCGCGTCCGTCACAAATATTTCCCACGCACCTGCGGGTAGTGCTTCAAATATAGGCAAATTGGTCTCAGTACCTCCATTCAAGCTGAACAAGATTGGTTCAATACCTCCGGTAATATTGGTCAACTCAATGAAACCAGTGCTATCACCGTGACAAAGTGGATTTCCTGGAATCCACGCGGCGACAATAGGCGGAAATTCCGAAACATCAGTTTCTGCTATGGCTGTGCAGCCATTGGCGGCTGTTACCATAACGGAATAAAGCCCTGCAGTGGAAACACTGATGTTGGCCGTAGTTGTGCCCTCTGACCACAAATAGGCAGCAAAAAAGCCTGCTGA
>JBBQLD010000281.1:0-6398 GCA_038327555.1 Chitinophagales bacterium | reverse complement strand
ACTACGGGTGCAGTTGCAGGCCTTGGGCTGATCAGAGACCAGGCGCCGGATCACTTCCACATGATCTTTAAAGAAGGAGACAAATACTATAAAGACCTTCCGGGCCTTACGGTACTGATTGGAGCAATGTGGATCGCAAACCTAAACTACTGGGGCTGCAATCAATACATAACCCAACGGGCCTTGGGTGCCAAAATTGAAACGGCGCGCAGTGGCTTGCTTTTCGCAGCATTTTTGAAATTATTGATGCCAATCATTGTGGTTTTGCCAGGCATCGCTGCTTATGTGCTACACCAAAAAGGAATGTTCCAGCAGGAAATGATGAATGCTGCCGGTGAGGTAAAGCCAGACCGGGCCTATCCGGTACTGCTCAACTTGCTTGGGCCAGGCTTGAAGGGGCTTTCTTTTGCCGCACTTACCGCTGCTATTGTAGCCTCGTTGGCTGGCAAAGCAAACTCAATCGCCACTATTTTTACCTTAGACCTTTATAATAAGTACATGGAAAAAGGTGCGAGCGAGGAAAAACAGGTAAAGGTTGGACGTTATGTAATTTTAGCAGCGATGGCCATTGCCGTTCTGGTAGCACCTCAATTGCAAAAACTTGAACAAGGCTTCCAGTTCATTCAAGAATTTACAGGGCTGATCTCCCCAGGAGTTGTTGCCATTTTCTTGCTGGGCTTTTTCTGGAAACGCGCCACCGCAAATGCTGCGTTGGTAGCGGCACTGATTACCATCCCATTGGGCATTGCTTTCAAAAAATACATGCCTGAGGTGCCTTTTCTGGATCAAATGGGGTATGCTTTCGCAATTATTGTGGCCATTATGGTGGCCATGAGTCTTGCTGACCCAAAAAGTAAGGACAACGCCAATGCAATGGAAGTGGATACTTCTATGTTTAAGACCTCACAGCAGTTTGCCATTGGTGCAGTGCTCGTGTTGGGCGTGATTGCTGCGCTTTACATTGTGTTCTGGTAAACACCACGTTTTGAGGTTCAAGGGTTTTAAGGTTTAGAGGTGCATGGGTTCGGAATCCATGTACCTCTAAACCCTCGAGACCTCTAAACCCTCAAACTTCAAAACCTTTTAACTAAAATTTGATGCAAAAACTATTGCTCCTTTTCCTTTCGCTCACCTCATTTTCAGGTCAGCCTTCGGAGAAGATCTATTTCCGAAATCCTTCTTTTGAAGATACCCCTGGATCTGGGAAATGTCCAAGAGGCTGGTATTCCGGTCATCAGGGAAGCACGCCTGATATTATGCCTGGGGCTTGGGATATTAAGTTCCTACCTCAGGATGGCAAGACCTGTGTAGGGCTCATCGTTCGGGAAGATGGCACGCATGAAGACATCAGCCAAGCCATGAAAGAGCCGCTCGTTGCGGGTAGGTGTTATGCATTCACCCTCTATCTTGCGCATTCGCCCCAATATGTGGGGTACAACAAGCCAACCAGACTGCGCATCTGGGGGGGGGTGGGGGGAGGTAGGCCAGACGAGCTCTTGGCTACCTCACCACTAATTGACCACGCGGATTGGCGGCAATATAAATTTGAACTCAGCCCTACCTCCCCCGTAACACAGTTGGTTTTTGAAGTAGATTATGCCCCTGGAGTCGTTTTTAAATACAAGGGAAATCTGCTGCTTGACAACTGCTCGCCTTTAGAAAAATGCATTCGAGCGTGACTGGCATTGGTTTTAACTAGATTTAGGAACATGCCCTGAATCTGGCCAAAAGTCAAAAACACCCAATGTCAAAAAATCTGAACAAAAAACACGATGCCCCTCCGCCGAGTTGCTACTTTTTGCTTGAATTTCAAGATTTTAATCCTGTTTTTCTTCCTCCCCACTGTACTTGCTGCGCAAGTGGATTCGCTTTCTGAGCGGTTTGTTTCTATTCAAAAAATCTTGATAGAAGGGAATAAAAAAACGAAGGCGGGCACCATTTTGAGAGAGTTGCAATTTGGAGTAGGCGATTCTTTACCTACTGGTGGACTTCCGGCAGTCTTGGAACGCAATCGGCTCCTCTTGCTGAATCTTGGCGTTTTCACAGAAGCCAGTATTAGTGTCGCCGAATGGGGCAATAGTAGCCAAGTAAATATTCTTGTCCATGTCACCGAAGGCTGGTACGTATATCCGGTGCCGATACTTTCGCTTTCTGATCGCAATTTTAATGTCTGGTGGAATGAATTTAACCGCTCCTTCAAGCGGGTGAATTACGGCTTGGACTGGAGCCAACTCAATCTCACTGGTCGTGCGGATGCCTTGAAAGCCAAGGTTCAATTTGGCTTTACCAATCGCTACGAACTCTCCTACCGAAGTCCTGGCCTCAACCGCAACCGGACGCTTGGCCTGGAAGCCAGCCTCTCTTATAGCCGAGCACATGAGCTGGCCTATAGAACTGAAGCCAATAAACTGCTGTTTTTACGGGTACGTGAGGCTTGGCAGATCAAGCAAATATTGGCTGCTGTGACCTTGATATCGCGTCCCAAACTTTTTAAAAGCCAATCCTTTACGTTAGAATATCGAGACAATCAGGTATCCGATACCATCGCCAAGGTGCTCAACCCCGACTATTTTTTGGAGCGCAATACACGCCAGCGTCATTTTAGTGCGGTGTATTCACAAACGTTTGATTATCGAGACTTTCGACCCTACCCACTTAAAGGCTGGCGTGCCATGGTCGAAATTAGAAAAAACGGGCTTCTGCCTTCTGATGATCTTCAAATCTTCAGAGCATTCGCTGAATGGAACCAATATTTTTCGCTCAATAAACGGCTAAGCATCGAACTGGTGGGTAAAGTCAGAACCAGCCTACCCCGTCGCAAACCACCTCAAAGCAACAATCAGGCACTTGGTTATGGTGGCAATTTGGTGCGCGGATACGATTATTATGTCGTAGATGGGCTAGATTTTGGCGTTTTGCGTACCTCTTGGCACCTTAGCGTGTTCGAAGGGCAATTTCATCTGGGCAAATTTATGCCTGCAAAGGCTTACCGCAAGTTGCCGATAAAAATATACCTGGCATTCAATAATGATCTTGGGTATGCCAATGATCCTCATTACGCCGCTACAAACCCGCTCGCCAATCGCTTGCTGTATGGCTATGGGCCTGGACTTGATTTTGTATTGTATTACGACAAATCCATTCGCTGTGAATGGACCTGGAATGATCTAGGGGAGGGCGGATTTTTTTTACGGGTGAACACTGGTCTTTAAAATGCGTACCTTATTTCAATACTTTTGGCTGCCGTTTTACCGCCGATGGCCGTTAAGACACATTCAGCAAGCACATACGTACCAGTGCGCAGGCCTACAACTCAATATTCCGCCGGGCATATTCCATCCGGGCGTTTTTTTATTGCGCAGGCAGACCGAGCGGCTGTCTAAGTTAGAATCATATAAAAGATGCACACCATCCAACACGAAGCATATCGATCCTTTGCTGCAAAAGCCCCTGATCTGCCGCTGTTTATGCAGCCCTGGTATCTTGATGTGGTATGCCAGGGAGGTGTCTGGGATGCTGTGTTGGTACAAAAAGGCGGTCAGACAGTAGCCGTTTTACCCTTCTTTTTAAAGCAAAAATGGAGTTGGCGATATGTAACCATGCCCCAACTATGCAAACTGATGGGGCCATACCTCTTGCCTGAGTACCGCACTTTAAAATGGGAAATGCGCCTGTATAAAGATTTGATCGCACAACTGCCGGCGGGTCTTGCCGCTTTTGAGCAAAACTTCAATTATTCAGTTATAAACTGGCTACCCTTCTATTGGAAGGGTTTTCAACAAACCACCTTCTATTCCTATGTGCTACCGCTTGGCGCTTCGGAGGCATTGATTTTCAAGAATATAGAAAAAAACTACCGACAAAAGATCCGAGCCGCCGAGGCCCAATTAAACATCCGGCATGATTTGCCTTTGACTGAACTACACCGACTGGTGGGCTCAAGTTTTGAACGGCAAGGACTAGAACCACCCATTGATTTTTCTTTTTTGCAAAATTTGTACAACAGCCTTGCTGAACAAGGTTGTTGCAAACTCTTTTTTGCCACCGATCCGACTACAAATGCAGTGCATTCCGCGGCGCTCATGGTGTGGGATAGGAGCTCATCATATTATCTCATGAGCGGGGATGACCCTGATTTTCGTGCCTCTGGAGCAGCTGTTTTGCTCAAATGGACCGCCATCCAGTATACCAAAAATGTACTGAACCTCCCAGTTTTCGACTTTGAAGGAAGTATGATGCGCGGCGTTGAACAAGGCCGACGCGACTTTGGCGCACAACAACGACCCTATTTTCGGGTACGGCGCGAATGGTCGGTTTTATGGAAGTGGGGAAAGTTTTTGAGGCATTAGAAAGCCCAGCCCTTAGAAAAGGAATTCATCTGCGCTCTCCAGCCAAGCGTTGTGCCTGACCCACCCAATTGTCGCGATAGATTTTACCAGGGCTGATGTCAAGGGTCTTGGCCACAGCGATCACCGTGTCATCGTCCCAATGGCTAATTTGGGAGAAGCTGGAGATCCCCATACCAAGCAACCGGTCTACAAAAGCCGCCATTCCTTTGATACTTTTTAAATCATCAACCTGCGGAGCAGCAATACTGCCCTTTCGGGAGATTTTTTGCTTCGACGAGTTGGTTTCGACCTTTTGTTGAAGTTCGAGCTGGAGTTTTTCCACCTCGACACGTGTTTCGGAGAGCTGTAGTTGAAGGCTATTTCGCTCGGATTCAAGTGCCCTGGACTTTTGCTCAAATGCTACCAAGCGTTCCTGCGTAGATTTGAAGCCTACGTAAAGTGTATCCCAATCGCCCATCTCTTTTTGGGTGCTGGAGAGTTGTGCTGCAAGCTCCGCATTACGGGCTCGAAGGCTGTTGGCAAGTACCTCAAGCGCAGCAACTTTTTGAGCGTATTGGGCCGCTGCAGATTCTGCATTGGCAATACGAGCGGCATTAAAAGGAGCGTCAGGCAATAAGGTAGCGCGTTCATCTTCAAGGAGTTGTACAATAGCCCTAAGTTTTTCAACATCCAAAGAAGCCCTGCGAAAATCGGCTTCACGCAAGTCATGCTGGTGCTTTATTTGGGTGTAAAGTCTTGCCAAAGTATTCTTCTCCTGCTCAATTCGGACTAAAGCACCACGCACCTCTTTTTCGGAAGTATTCGCGCGCAACGACCAACCAATGATCGTGCCTGCCAGTGTGAAGATGCCCCACACGAGCCAAAATAGTATCGGATCTTCCAGAAAAAAATTCATGGTAAAACACTTGCGTTGACGAAACAATAGCATAAAATATGCCGCTTTTCGACAGACAAATCTCTAAACTTTTTGGCAATCAAGGGTTTAGAGTTTTAAAAAAAATGATTTTTGGCAAAAAAATATTTTAGAAGGCCCAAATCCTTTTTTAAAAACGTTCTGAAAAAGTGAAAAAAAACGCCGTTCTGTCAGAATCTGATTTGAGCTTTCCTACTTTTGCGCCACTATTTTTCGCACCACAAAATTTCGCAGGACAATCATGGACGATATCAAAAACTCACGTGGCAAGGGATATTGCATACTCTACATCCTTATGGGCTTATTTTTCCTCACAGCTGTATTGCTTATGCTCTACAACCGAAGCTCTGTAGTAGATTTCGGCAGGTAATTCCCCCCCACAGCAACTTCTAAAATATTAACCGCAGGAGGCGAAGGCACTGTTGGGGTTTTTTTGTTGTCTAGCTATGTCAATTAAACACGTCCTCTTCGACAATGATGGCACGATCGTCGATTCGGAGATCATTGGCGCGCGCATTATGTTAAATCTTCTGGCCAAACATGGACTCCATTTAGAGGAACGTGCCTATAATATGCGCTTCCCTGGCCTTTTAACCCGAGATATCGTAGCCGCATTGCAGCACGAGGAGGGTTTTAAAGCCCCAGCAGATTTTATTCAACAAGTTCACGACGAGCACAAAGCAGGTTTTAACCGCTCCCTTCGTGCTATACGCGGCATGCCAACGCTGCTGCGAAACTTGAAAGTACCAAAGAGCATGGTATCCAACGGAAGTATCCGGCACGTTGAAAAATGCCTGCGAAAGGTGCGTTTGCGGAGCACAATTGATGGATTAATTTTTTCAGCCGAGCAAGTAGACAAGCCAAAACCATATCCCGATGTTTACCTTTTTGCGCTTGAAAAACTCGGCCTTTTGCCCCGCGAAACGCTCGTTGTAGAAGACAGTGTGACGGGAATTTTGGCTGCAAAATCCGCTGGAATTCAAGTAGTTGGATTCTTAGGTGCCGCACACATACAGGATGGTCACGGGCAAAAATTATGGGAGGCCGGCGCTGACTTTGTTGTACCAGATGCTATCGGCCTGACTGAGGTGTTGAAAAAAAAAGGAGCGTTTTGAAAAAAAAAATGACCAAACACT
>JBBQLD010000280.1:0-6437 GCA_038327555.1 Chitinophagales bacterium | reverse complement strand
AGCCATGATTTTTGGCATCCTCGCCAAAACACCTCGGCTTCATGGGTTTGTGTGGATGTCTCCCATCCCCTACGACATGACAAACTAGCACTAAAAAGGAATATCCTCACTATTCATTCGAGATTCTCGAATACCACTATTCGAAGGACCAGAGAAAGAGGGGTCGTCCAGGTTGCTAAACTTCGCAAAGGTATCTGTGAATTTGAGTTTTATCGTATCCAAGGCGCCATTACGGTGTTTGGCAATGATAAATTCCGCAATTCCTTTTAAGCTTTGGCCTTGCTCGTCTTCAAGAATTTGGTAATATTCCGGGCGGTAAATGAAGGAAACTATATCGGCATCCTGCTCAATACTGCCGCTCTCGCGTAAGTCACTCAACTGAGGGCGCTTGCTCCCGCCTCGAACCTCCACGGCGCGACTTAACTGAGAAAGTGCAATCACTGGCACATTCAATTCCTTAGCCAAAGATTTCAATGCGCGCGAGATGCTGCCGATCTCTTGTTCTCGATTGCCTCCGCGACTGTTGTCTGCTGAGCCGGTCATCAATTGAAGATAATCAATGATGATCAACTGGATGTTGTGTTGCTGCTTGAGGCGCCGGCATTTGGCCCGGAGTTCGAAGATATTGATGGCCGGGGTGTCGTCAATGAAGATTGGCACTGAATTAAGGCGTTCAACGGTTGTTTGAAGCATTTGCCACTCGTAATCCTCGAGTTTTCCATTTCGGAATTTAGTGGCCGGGATCTCTGATTCCATGGAGATCAGACGCTGTACGAGCTGTGTGGAAGCCATCTCCAGAGAAAACAGGGCGACGCCTTTGCCGAAGTCCAGGGCGGCATTCAAGGCTACGGCCAATACCATCGAGGTATTATGCGTCACGGTCATGTCTTCCAGCAGGAACAGCCCATTGCCATCCAGTTCAAAACCGTAGTAATCGTCCGTTTTATCTGCCTCTACCCGAATGTCGGTTACTTGCCAATTGATCTTACTTTTCCAGGGGTTGGGTTGCTTGCGTTGGATCCGCACCGGTACTTTATCCAGGTCTCCGTAAATGCGTAAACGCCATTCCATGGGTTCAAAGCCCTTTGACGCATTTTGGGCTTTTTTTGCGGTCATTGAAGTACGGAATCCCAGTGAATCGCACAAGAATTTAATATCGCTTACCAGGGTTTTGTTCTTTTGAATAAGCTCAAAACCATTGGATTGAATCAAATAATGACCGTCGCTATCAATCAATCCAGCCAACAGTTCGAGTCGTTTTGCTGTGGAATTGATTAAATAATCTTGCGGAATGTGTTTGTTTTCAAACACGCCCAATTCACGTAATATTCCTTGCAGTGAAAAACCAAAAGTGTGTTGACGATCCTTGGCGATGCCGTAAATCGGGCATTTTCCCGGAGCTTGGTTGTGTTGTTTCAATGGAAGGCCTAATTCCTCCGTATAGGTTTCCAGATAGGTCAGGATTGCTTCATCGGTGGTTGCAATATTGCTGTTTTCAGCGGTATCCTTGCCCAACCATAGCCCCAAGAAATAGGGATGAACTGGTAGTGGCTTCTCCGCAAATGTTACAGCAGTTTTGTACCCCTTGTGGTTGGTTTTAAACTTGGGGGATTGCTGTAAATATTCTTTTACACTGATGTTCAGCACAGTTTCATTTTGATGCCGCCAGTCAGTTCTGCTGCGTTTGAGGGAAAGAATATGGCTTTCATTGACTCGATAGTCGATGCCTTTGTTTTGCCGCACCCAATACATCATTTCCCGCCCTTTGGTGGTAGAAAGTATTGTTCTGGGCGTAGAATCGTCTCCCATGAGCAGCTCGCCAGGATTCAAATCTTCTACACAGCGAATGGTTCCGTCAAACATCAACACTTTGGTGCCTTTGGCCAGGCACTTTCCCATGCCTGGCCGCGCCGCCACAATGATCAAATCTGAAGGCTGCCAACCCGAAGTAAGTCGGTCAAGATCCGTAAAACCAGTGGGCACGCCCGTGAGGCCGTCTTCTTTTTTGGAAAGTTCTTCAATCTGTTTGAGCACCTTGCTGCTCAGGCTCCCCATGCTTTCATAGGAGCGACTGAGGTTGTTTTGGGTGATGGCAAAAAGCCCTTTCTCGGCCTCGTCGAGCAGATTGAACACGTCGGTGGTGTCCTCGTAAGCATCTCGGATGGTGCGGGTGCTTACGCCAATCAGTTCGCGCTGAATGTGCTTTTGGGCAATGATACGGGCGTGATATTCAATGTTGGCTGCGGATGCTACGCGGTTGCTGAGTTCGACGAGGTAATAGCCGCCCCCAATTTTATCGAGGTCGCCTGCTTTTTTCAGCTCCTCGGTTACGGTCAACAAATCCACGGGGTTCGAACGCTCAAACAAACGGATAATCGCGCGATAGATCTGCTGGTGGCTTTCGAGGTAAAAACTTTCAGGTCGCAGGGTATCCATCACCATGGGCAGCGCTTCCCGATCAAGCATGAGTGCACCGAGTACGGCTTCTTCGAGCGGTATGGCTTGCGGCTGTACTTTGCCAAACACGAAGTTAGACAAGCTCTCGTTGTTGGGCGCATTTCGACGGCCTTTGCCGTTGTTGCCGCCGCCTTGCTGGCCGCTCTGCTGATTATTACTCGATTCGTTCATGGCTGTAGGTGTGGTAAAAGGCTGCAAACGTACTTTTTACAGCCCGATTATTATTTTTGAAACAATCCGTGTGGCTCAAAATCTGTGGAGAAACCCATTAGAATCTGTGGAGAACTACAGAAACATGCCAGTTTATCCACATTGGGTTTTAGTTACCAACAGTCCCGAGTGGGCCTTTTCAAAAAATGGTTAAGGCTTGAAAAGCATTGTTTTAGCAAAAATAATCTGGTGATTTTCGAGTGATTCGGCGCGTTTTTTTGGGCCTTTTAAAGTTAAGTCAAGGTTAATTTTCCACAGTGCAAAAGTATTTTTTTTGCTGATTTTGCCGTCAAATGTAACATATTTTGTTTTTAATTTCAAAACGGTTTTTGAAAAAAAACAAATCTTTTTAATGTTTTAAAATTAACACATAACAAACCGTTTCCTTGTTTAATCGACCATTTAATGAAAAAATAGCACAATTTGCCGCTTTCTGATAAAAACGACCAGTGCTTTTTAAAACAAAAAAGAAAGATAATTATTGGCCTAATACTCTGATTTTCAAGGGCTCAATGGTTAATTGAACCCGCCGCCCCATATCGAGTACTGAAACCCTCCCAACCCTGCAAACCTCCAGTGTGCAAAACAACCACCGTGCTACCCGCTGCAAAATCGCCATGGGCCAACTTATCGAATACTCCAAAAAGCATTTTGGCGGTATAAATGGGATCGAGCAGGATGTTGGTTTGTTGAAAAAAACTGCGCGCAAACGCCATGACCGGCAAGTTTAGTTTTGCAAATCCACCGAATGTATAGTCGTGGATAAGTTCAAAACGGGATTTTACATGGACGCTATCCGGTAAAAGCTCAGAGATGGTTTCCAAACTGAGCCCATGGCTGCTGACCGGGAAAATCAAGACCCGACTGTTTGGAAGGCTAAGCCCGGCAATGATGCCTGCTGCGGTACAGCCAGTGCCAGCGGGCGTACACAGGTAGAGCGCTTGGCCTGCCAGATCGGAGGGTAATTGAGCCGTGATTTCTGTGGAGATGGTCATGCAAGCCGCTACGGCCTGTGGGGTGTTGCCACCTTCGGGTAAGCAGTAACTGTTGGGAAATTCAAGGCTCAGGGTTTGATCCTCCAGCTGTTTGGAGCGATCGTATTTCGTTTTGGACAACCCGTGAAGCGTCATCCCGTTTTCCTGACAATAACGGAGCGTCGGGTTCTGGAAATCAACGTGTTCGCCCCGCAGAAGGCCTGTGGTCGGTATGCCAAAAATCCGCCCAAAGGTTGCTACAGCATGCAAGTGGTTGGAAAATGCCCCACCAAAAGTGACTATTCCACCGGGAAAAGCTTGCTGGAGCATCGGGTACATGGCAGACAACTTCCGGCCTTTGCTGCCCTGGATTTCCGGGTGGAGCAGGTCGTCGCGTTTGATAAAAAGCGAGATGCCCCGATCAATTCCAGGGTGATTGGTTATGCGCGAGAGCGGCGAAATGGGTAGCTTAAAAGGCATAGCAAGCACAAAGTCTGTAAACATTCCGAAAGTTAGCAGCTCACCACACTATTTTTGCCTCCCAATGCAAAGTAGCTCAACGTTCCTTCGTTCATCGTTCCATAAAAAATGATTCTCATTACAGGTGCCAACGGCCAACTTGGTCAGTGTTTTCGGCAAGCTTCGGCCCATTGGCCCCAGCAGGCATTCATTTTTGCAAGCTCGCAGGATTTAGATGTGAGCGACCGACGGGCTGTACGGGCATATTTTGAATCCCTGCGGACTGAAAAGATTAAGTGGGTGATCAATTGTGCCGCCTATACCGCTGTGGATAAGGCCGAGAGCGAGCCAGCAAAGGCAAGAAGGATTAATGTGTCAGGCCCGAAAAACCTCGCTGAAGCCTGCGCGGAATTGAATATTCCATTTATTCATTTCAGTACCGACTACGTCTACCATAGCCGCCAAAATACGCCATTTTTGGAGACAGATCCGGTTCATCCCAAAGGCGTATATGCTCGTTCTAAACTCGCTGGAGAGCGCGCAGCATTGCTTGCCCAGCCACTCAGTATGATTATCCGCACGTCTTGGGTGTATTCGAGCTTCGGCCACAATTTTGCAAAAACCATGTTGCGCCTGGGCCGCGAACGTGAAACCATAAACGTGGTAATCGACCAGATTGGCTCGCCCACTTATGCCCCTGATCTGGCAGAAGCGGTCATGAAAATTATTCGTCAGGTGGAGTCAGGCGCGGTATCCAGCGCATCCATTGCAGGTATTTGGAATTACGCCAATGAAGGCGTGGCCAGTTGGTACGATTTTGCAGCCGCTATTTTTGAGCTGGAAAATATGGCTTGTCCCGTGCAACCCATTGCCACCAAGGCGTATCCAACCCCGGCGAAACGCCCACCGTTTAGTGTGCTGGACAAAAGCAAAATCAAGACTGCGTTTGGCTTGGAGATTCCGCATTGGCGGGAGAGTTTGAGGCGGTTTTTGACAGGATTTACAGGGTAAAAAGTATCTACCTCCTATTAAATCCTGTTCATCCTGTAAATCCGGTCAAAAAAATCCGCCGCGTTCCTAAGCCCCAACACCACTCAAAAACACCCGAATTTCTTCCGAGCTAATATTCGGTGTTCCCCCGGCCTTTGTTGCCGTCAAGGCACCCAATGCATTGGCAAATCTTAGGCACTCCTGATCACTTGCACCAGCGAACAATTGGCTCAAGTATCCTGATAAAAAGGCATCTCCAGAGCCGATGGTATCCTCCACTTTTACAGAAACACCGGGTACTGTGCAGTACCCTGAATGACTCCTGCACGCCGCGCCGTGTTCGCCTTTGGTCACAATGATTCGATCAAAGCCGAATTTATCCTGAAGTGCAGCCATTTGGTCACATTCGCTGCCTTCCATGCCGTACCAGCGGGCCAGAATGTCAAGCTCAATATCATTTACTTTGACGATGTTGGCTTTAGGAAGCAATTCTTCCAATAAGGTTTGGCTGTAAAAAGGCTCCCTGAGATTGACATCAAAAACCCGCAAAGGGGCTTTTTGAATCAGGGTCAAAAGGGTTTTTTTACTTTGCTCGGATCGGCAGGATAAACTCCCAAATACCAGGGCATCGGCTCCAGCTATTGTGTCGAGCATTTCTCCCCTGAGCTCTATGTGGTCCCAGGCGGCTGGCTGTACAATGTCGTAACTTGGGATGCCCTTTTCATCCAAACTGACATTCACCATACCGGTAGGGTAGGTCGAGTCAGTTTGAACGCAATCAGTGGAAACGCCCTTTTCTTGCAAAAAAGCCAGCAATTCTTTGCCCAAGTCATCCGACCCGACCCGGCTGATCATTCTGGCTTGCATCCCCAAATTATTGGTTTGAAAGGCAACATTCATGGGTGCGCCGCCAGCAATTTTACCACTTGGGAGCAGATCCCACAAGACTTCGCCGAAACAGATGACAATAGGATTTTTCATGCACTTTTTATGTTTTGGACTGATTTCGGGGCAAACATAAATTATTTCATCGGTACTTAATTCTACTTTGTCAAATGAGAAAGATGTTTTATATTAGCGTTTTTAAGAACGATGAAGCTACCCATAAGTGAAAAAAAATAGATTTTTACGCCACTTCGTACGAGCGGTATTTTTGGTGCGGCACCAAATCAAGCCTGGGCCGATGTCAAGAATACCTAAAAGGAATTTTCCACGATTGCAAAAGTAATATAGAGCGAATGCAGGAACGGATACCGGATAGTATTTATCAAAATATTCAGCACTTTATAAGCCACTCTCCGTGGGATTGGCGAGGAGTGATGGGTGAAGTGTCTCGCCGGATGGCAT
>JBBQLD010000279.1:0-6441 GCA_038327555.1 Chitinophagales bacterium | reverse complement strand
ATGCTGCCAATTCTACTCGGGGCAAACACCTCCGCAATACCCTCGAAATCATGCTGGGCAAAGACATTTCCGACAAGTTTTACGAGCATTCGTACTTCCGCCAACTTTCTTCTGCCAGCAAACCGCTTTCAAAATTAAAATTGCCCATCTGGGTCGAAAAAGGCGTTTTCAGCAGCATTTTAGCAGATGTTCTTTCCCCCCGAAACAGCAATCTGAGTGTACCCGAGCGCATCAACCTGGTGGAAAACAACGACCTGCGCAAAGTGCTCGATTTCCTTTGGCGGCAATCCAGCGACGACATAGCCGTATTTCAAAAAAAGGTGGAGTCTTGGTTTGATGACGTGATGGCACGCGCTAAAGATTGGTTTGCCGATCAAACCAAATGGCGACTCTTCTTTTTCGGCACCCTTCTGGCTGCGGTGCTGAATGCCGATACCATCCAAATCTACCAAAGCCTATCTGCTAATGCTGCCCTCCGCGATGAGATCGTGAACGCCGCAGAAAAATTTTCCAATTCGGCTGACACGGCACGTATCCGGGCCAATAACGCCCCACCGCGTGACTCGGCGACCGCCAACGCCAACTACCAGGCAATCAAAGCCACATACATAGAGACCATCCAATCGCCCCTCGGCCTGGGCTGGGGACAATCCAAGCCGACCAACTGGTGGGAATGGTTGACCAAAATCGTCGGATGGTTGCTCACTGGGGTAGCCGTCACCATGGGCGCTCCTTTCTGGTTTGAAATGCTGCGCAAATTGCTCGCACTGAAGGGCAGTTCTTCGGGGGATAGCGATAAAAGTGTCGCTATAAGCAGCTCAACGGGTACAGGCAAAGCTGTAGAAAAACCCGTCACTTCATTTGAAATGAAATCAGCAGGATCCGACCGGACAGATGCCCCAGTAGGATGACCCAATGCCCCCCTCCTACGCCCCCGCCTGCTAAGACTCGGCGGGTAAAAAGGCTTCGGCGGGTAAAAATTACGTTTTAACCATGAAAATAAAATTCCGCAAAGTCACAAACATCCGCAGCGACCACCATTCGCTCGGTGCTGCACCGCTTGGAGTGGTGTATGCCAACACGCTGTTAGAGGTAGATGGTATCATTCACGAAGGCGCAACGGTGAATGGAGACAACCGTTGGTGGCGAGACCATAATGGGTGGTATTATTGGGCGGGTGAAACCGAGGCTGTAATGCCTGAAGCGGGTACAACTACGATACCACCCGCCCCTACTCCATCCGTGCCAACGCCTCCTGTTACCATCGTACTTGCACCGCCGCTGCCTGTAGTTGTGCCAGTGCCCGAACCACCCATGCGACCGCCTATAGTTGCCGCAGCCCTAACCGTTCTGCCTGTGCCAGACGACCCATTCGCCGGTACCGTGCCAGATGGTGAATGGCGTTCGCTAGACGACACCTCAGAAATAGCCCCTATTGCAGACACCAACAGTAACGAATTTGAAGTTTTTCAACCAGCAGCTGTAGTCCATGTACCAGAGCCGTCCACCGCTCCACCCGAATTGCTCACGCCCCGCGCCCAACGACTCAACTGGGGACTCGAAACAGGGCAAATCCCCAGCCATTGGTGGCAAGAAAAACGCCTGACTGGACGAGGCGTTACACTTGCGATACTCAGCACTGGCGCAGATCCGCAACATCCAGATTTGGCTGGAAACCCGGGCCCGGTTTTAGCTAATATTTTTGAGCATCAACCTTTCGGTGATTCACATGGGCTCGGTACTCAGGCGGCGATCATCGCTGCTGGAAAGGGACAAATTGCTTACGGCATTGCGCCTGAGGTAAAATTACTCCTTGGTAAAATTGGTTCAACACCCAACGACATCACGCCCGAAAGCCTGATGGCCGGGCTAGAGTGGGCCATCGATCAGAAGGCCGATGTAGCAGCCTTACTTGTAGATTTTCTTGAACTTACCGAGGCACAAAAAAAGCAATTGAGCGAGGTTATTGCCCGTGCATTGGATGCAAATATCATCCTGCTGGCCCCAGTGGGCAATTCTTCCGATCGTAAGCCCGAAGACCGCTTTCCGGCTGCATTGGAAGGGGTAATTTCAGTAGGTGCGCATCATTCGTTTAATCGGCGTTCTGATTTCTCGGCAAAAAGTTACCATCTCGATTTTCTCGCGCCAGGCGAGGGCCTGAATACCTCTGATTTGCAACGGGGCTTCGGGGCTAATTTGAAAAATACGGCTATCGCAACGGCATTTTCTGCGGGCTTTGTAGCACTCATGCGCCAATGGGAAAAACAACACAACGAAGTATATAGTCCCACCGACATTGCAGCATTTTTACGCGAAACAGCACATTATGAGGGCATAAACAAAGGGAAAGATACCGAAATGGGCTATGGAATTTTGAACCCACAAGCCGCGCTGGAAAGGTTGACAAGTTAAGTTTCTGGACTATCACCGTGTTCCTACTTTATCGTTCACATTTCATCGTCCCCTTCATCCATGTTTACTTCTCTCCGACAGATAATACAAACCAGTCGCACCGTAAGTACCGACGAACTCAATTTCCCAGCCAATCGGCCAGCCGCAAGGGAGCTGCAGGCCCGCTTATGCGATTTAGGTATCCTTGACCCTGAATTCGGCGGCGATGTAGCAACCCCATTTGGGCCAATCGGAAAAGGCGACGGAATTATAGGAGCCAATAGCCGCGCTGCTATTTTTGAATTTTGCAGATTAGCAAACCTGCCTTATGTTGAAAAACAATTGAGCTCCCGGATTTTAGAAACCTTGGTCACAGCAGCACCCGACACTTTTTTACCCATTGAATTTGGCAATGCCTCAGATGACACCCCATCCATCCGTCTCGCTAAACGTATCCTCCGGTACATGCAGACCAAAGGATACTGGATTGCAAGAAGCCCTAGAATGCGTAATATAGTGTATGTTGAAGGCATGAATCCAGATGGCACTTTGAATAGAGACTTTAAAAATCAGTGGAATGACCGCCGCATCGTATTCAGAATTGCACCTAATGGCCGCCCGGAAATGCTCGTAAATGACCAGTCCACCACAGAACCAGGCAGCCACTACACCTGGCATCCGCTCAATCCGAACGGTGCGGCACGAATCGCTTTCGGGCAATATAAAGCCTGGGCAGTAGGGCTTCATAAGGGCATACAACCCGCACTCGTGCAACGCGAAAAACTGCGCCTTCACCGCGACCTCAATAAAGACAGCTTCCGTAGTGCCGGCGATCCGATTGATATCGGTAAAACTTTTGGCATCAACCAGCACTCTACCCGCGCTGGCACACCTCCAGAATTTGTTGATTCCTACAGTGCTGGATGCCTCGTCGGACGCCGTTATGCTTGGCACCTGTCCTTTCTCAACATCGTAAAGCAAGACGAGCGCTATCGCCAAAACCGGGGCTACCTGTTTATCAGCACCATTATTCCGGGCGACGATTTAGCAAAAGAAGAGCCTATTTAGGGAAAATGGGAACTTCCTGCCCGGTGTATTGTTTTGAGGCGGTAATTTTGTGACGATAAACGAAGCGTCTCCAATACCGTGAGCCGTCAACCGTCTACCGTCTACCGTCCACCCTTTATGATCTTCGAGCCGAAAGATGTTTTCCACAAATTAGAGTTTGACAAAGTCCTCGATTTGCTGGAGAAAGAAGCCCTTACCCCAATGGCAGCGGAAACCCTCCGCGCTATTGTGCCGCTAACTGATTTCTCAAAAATAGAGCAAAGCCTGCGCGAAACCCGTGAGTTCAAACTCATGTTAGAGAACAGAGACCGATTCCCGCTCGAAGTTTTTCCCGACATCCAGCCCGATCTGAAAATGCTCGACATTGATGGGTTTACCCTTCAAGCTGAAGCCTTTCAGGGTATTTTGAAGGTATTGGTGATGATGCGCGAGGTATTTAAATTTTTTGCCGGAGGTGCAAAAAAAGAAATTTACCCCAAACTTTTCGACCTCACCCGCGGGCTTTCCCATGATGAAGCTTTGATGAAAGCCATTACCGCAGTTTTTGATGAGAAAGGGGGGATTCGTCCCGATGCCTCGCCAGAGCTCATGCGTATTCGTCGAGATACACAGCATAAAGTTAGGGAGTTGGATGGTCGTTTCCGGCAAATCATTCAAGATTACCGCTCAAAAGGCTGGCTGGCCGATTCGCCCGAATCATTCCGAAATGGCCGGCGCGTATTATCCGTTCCAGCCGAACACAAACGCAAAATCCGAGGCATCATCCACGACGAATCGGATACAGGCCGTACCGCATTTATAGAGCCAGAGGCCGTTATTGACATCAACAACGATCTTTTCGACCTGGAACACGATGAGCGCCGTGAAATCTTCCGCATTCTTCGTGACCTGAGCGAGACATTCCGGCCTTACAGCCCAACACTTCGGACTTATTCAACGGTGCTGACAGGCTTTGACGTTATCCGGGCCAAAGCAGCCCTCGGATTAGCCATGCGTGCTGGAATGCCTATTTTAAAAGAAAAACTCCTCATCTCCATCCGAAAAGGCTACCATCCGCTGTTGTATTTAAAGAACAAACAGACGGGACGTAAAACCGTTCCTTTCGAGGTTAGGCTTAATTCTGAAAATCACATTTTGGTGCTTTCCGGGCCAAATGCCGGGGGCAAATCGGTGGCCATGAAATCCATTGGACTCCTGCAAATGATGGTGCAAAGTGGCTTGTTGGTGCCTGTTCATGAGTTAAGTGAGTTTGGCATTTTCACCCAGATTTTTGCCGACATTGGCGACCAGCAAAGCCTCGATGATGATCTTTCGACCTATTCTTCTCGACTTCAAAACGCGCGCATCTTTATTCAAAAAGCCGACCCTAAAACGCTGGTGCTGATTGACGAAATGGGCAGCGGGACGGATCCAAAGCCTGGAGGTGCTATTGCAGAGGCTATTTTACGGCAGTTGCATAGGAAAGGTGTGTACGCGGTGGTCACGACGCACTATTCCAATCTAAAAGTCTTTGCGTTCCGAAATCCCGGAATTTTGAACGGAAATATGCACTTTGACAAGGACACCCTTTCGCCAACCTACGAATTGAAGGTGGGTCGCCCAGGTAGCAGTTACGCCTTTGAAATCGCCGAAAAAAGCGGTCTTTCCCGCGACCTCATCAGCTACGCCCGCAACCGCACTGGCTCCGAAACTGCAGTAGACGATATCCTGATCGAACTCCAGCGCGAGAAGCAGGAATTGGAGGAAAAACTAAGTGCCGTAAAGGAAAAAGAGCAATCGCTCGAGCGCCTAATCAAGACGTACGACGGGATGCATCAGGATCTCGATGTGAAGCGCAAACGCCTCAAACTCGAGCAAAAAGAGCACGAACTCCGCCAAAGTGCCAACACCCACCGCGAGGTAGACAAACTCATCCGCGAACTCAAGGGCGAGAAAAACCTTGAAAAAGCGCAGGAAGTCGCTGCAAAACTCCGCATTGAACGCACAGAGAAGGCCCGTGAAGTAGATGAGGTGAACGAAGAAGTGATCAAGTCGGAGCTAAAGTCAACAGGTAATGTGGTGACTCGCCCAATAGTTGTAGGTGATTTTGTACGCCTCCGTTCGGGAGGTTCCACAGGTCAAGTGGAAGAAATCAAAGGCCAAAAAGCCACCGTACACATGGGTGGTCTCCGCATCACCACCCAGCTACGCGATCTACTATCAGCCGCCGAACCACTTGCACAGCCCTCCAGCGTCAGTGCTACCGATTTGCAATACGTGGCCTCCTTCGATGCCAAAGTGGACATCCGGGGCATGGCCAAAGACGAGGCGCTTCAGGTTTTAGAAAGATTCGTAGACAATGCCTTGCTCACCAGCGCCAACACCATCCAAATTCTGCACGGAAAAGGCACGGGAGTACTCCGCAATGTGGTGAAGCAAAAATTGCGGGAATATGGCGGGAATATTGCTCGGGCTTATCACCCTGAAGACGGTGGGGGGGATGGGGTGACTATGGTGGATTTGGCGTGAGCACCACCACCAATACATTTTCAAAGCCCGCGCTCGGAAATTAATTTCTGAGCGCGGGCTTTTTTACTGCCGCCCCATTTCTGGCACAACATTTGAATCTACTTCCCACAAGTGACCCCTCCTTCGCTAAAGCTACGGCGGGTAAACAAAAAAATCATCCATTCTATCTGCCACAGATTTGACCGCAAGGATTTCGTGCTATGAGAAAAACACGCCTTCGCTTCCGGTCGCTCACGAACTAAGTATCATGACCGCTGCACAATTTCAGACCCAACCCCTCCCTTGTTTAACCTCCGAAGGTAGTGTCGAACTTTTTCAAAACTCGCCAAATCCTTTTATCGAAATGACGCTCCTGTGGTTTCGCCTTCCAGCTGCCGCCATCGTTTTTCTTCGAATATTTGATACCTCTGGCCACGAGGTAAGTGCCAAAACGGGCAATTACCAACTGGGCGAAAACCATATCGTACTTCACCG
>JBBQLD010000278.1:0-6483 GCA_038327555.1 Chitinophagales bacterium | reverse complement strand
TAAGGTAAAACCCTACCTTTGTCAAAAACTTAAAAAATGGTCATTCAAATTGAAATTCCTGATACTGCGCTGACCATACCGCGCTACACCCAAGAGGACATAATGCTAGATTTGGCGGTGGCTTTGTTTCAAAGACAAATTTACTCTCTGGCGAAGGCGGCAAAATTTGCATAGGCCGTCTTGAATTCCAACAAATTTTGGCAGAGCGGCACGTTACAATCCCCTATGACCTTGATATTGACTTGAAAACACTTCAATCACTTTGAAAGATGGTGGTTGTTAGCGATACTTCTCCAAATATCAATTTGGCGATCATCGGGCAACTTGAGCTTCTGCCCAAATTATTCCAGACCGTAGTACTCCCAAATGCTGTTTTTGAAGAAATTGTAACAAACGGGTTTGGGTTGCCAGGTTCTTTTGAAATAAGCCAAGCAAATTGGGTTGACGTCAGGCGTTGTCAAGACCATTCCCTCGTTCACGCTTTATTGGAAGAGCTAGACCATGGCGAATCGGAAGCAATTTTACTCGCGAGGGAAATTCGTGCCGACGTGATCTTAATAGATGAAGACTTGGGCAGAAAAATTGCCCTTCGTTACCAACTTCAGCCACTTGGCATTCTGGGCATTTTGCTAAAAGCCAAACAGGCTGGACTAATCACATCTGTCAAGCCATTGATGGATGAACTGATGCAAACAGCAAGGTTTTTCATAGGCACCAAACTCTATAATGATGTGTTGTCCCTAGCAGACGAAAGGCTTTAGAATATCTTCGATTCTACCTAATCCAGCCCTTTTCCACCTTCACCCCCGCAAAACGCTTTCCTTTCCATGACAAAACTGACCCGGCTCTATCTCCCGCTCGCCCTATCGTTCATCATTCAAAGTTCAGCATTCTCCCAGCAAACTTTCCCCATCCCAGCCCCTTCCGACGAACGCACTGGACTACACGCGTTCACCAATGCAACGATCTACATAGATTACAAAACCCGCCTTGAAGGGGCTACCCTACTCATTAACGACGGTAAAATAGTGACTGCCGGCCTCAACGTGAGCATCCCAAAAGATGCGGTCACACACGATTGCTCAGGCAAAACCATCTACCCTTCCTTCATTGACCTCTATGCCACGGACTACGGTCTTGTGGTGCCTGCGCGCATAGAAGGTGGTGTATTTGGCCGACCGGCACAACCTTTATCCAATAAAAAAGGCGCATACAGTTGGAATCAAGCCCTGCGCTCCGAATACAATGCAGCAGCAGAGTTTTCTAATGATGCAAAGGCTGCCGAGGAATGGCGCAAACTTGGCTTTGGCGCCTTGCTCACCCACCGTGCAGATGGTATTGATCGCGGTACGGGTGCCTTGGTGATGCCTGGCGACCTGCGCGAGCATGAACTGATTTTATCCGAAAAAGCAAGCCATCACCTTTCCTTCAGCAAAGGCCTCAGCACCCAGAATTACCCCTCCTCTCTCATGGGCATCATCGCCTTGCTGCGCCAGACTTATCTGGACGGACAGTGGTACAAAACGGAGGGATACAAAACAGAGGAAAACCTCTCGCTTGATGCCTGGAATGCGTTGCAAGGCTTACCCCAAATTTTTGAAGCGGGCGAAAAGCTCGACGTGCTCCGAATCGCTCGCCTTGGGCAGGAGTTTAGCATGAAATACATCGTAAAATCCGCCGGCGACGACTACCAACGCCTGAGCGAAATCGTGCTGACGGGCTATCCACTCATCGTGCCGCTCAATTTTCCGGAAGGTTACGACGTCCGCGACCCATACGACGCACTCAACACGCCGCTGAAAGACCTCAAACACTGGGAACTTGCTCCGGCAAATCCCGCCCGAGTTCAATCGGCTGGAATTCCTTTTTGCCTGACCGCCAATGGATTAAAGGATAAATCCAAGTTCTGGGAAAATCTTCGAAAGGCGATTGAATACGGCCTTGATGAAGAAATGGCTTTGAAGGCATTGACCTACAACCCTGCTACTTTTGTAGGCACTTACACCCTCCCGGTTGAGGCGGGCCGGGGTGGGGCCGTCGGAAGTTTGGAGGCCGGCAAAACGGCCAATTTCATCATCACCACCGGCAGCATTTTTAAGGCAGAAACCAAGATTCAACAAAACTGGGTAAAGGGTCGTGGCTTTGATGTTTCAGTCGACAAATCTTTTCCGCCACGTAGTCTGGGAAGCTACGATTTAAAGGTGGGGAGTGATGCCTACACGCTAATAATCAAAGGAACCCCGGAGGCGCCGGAGGCCCAGGTCATGAAAGCCGACAGCGCTAAAGTCAAGGTCAATTTCAGCTACAATCCAAACGGCCTGGTGTCACTCTCTTTCCAGCTGGATACCTTAAAAAAAGGATATATCGCACTTTCCGGCACGATTGGCAATAGCGGATGGGCAGGGAACGGTACGCTTCAAGATGGAGCATGGGTCGCCTGGTCAGCTACATTTAGTAAAGCCGCTGAACCAGATAAGCCTAAAAAGCAGAACCCAATTCCATCGCCGCCAACGCTAGGCGATATGACCTACCCTTTCACTGCTTTTGGCTGGAAAGAAAAACCTCGTGCACAAACCGTTTTGATTCAAAATACAACAGTTTGGACTGGCGAAAAAGAAGGTATCCTGACCAATACCGATGTACTGATCACGAATGGTAAAATTCAAAAAGTTGGCCGAAAACTTCCGGTGCAAGACAATGCCATCGTCATCAATGGCGAAGGCAAACACCTCACCGCTGGCATCATCGATGAACATTCACATATCGCCGCAACCCGCAGCATCAATGAAGGCACGCAGGAATCTTCTGCCGAGGTGCGCGTTGGTGATGTTATTGATTGCGAAGACATTGATATTTATCGACAATTGGCTGGCGGGGTGACGAGCAGCCACATCCTGCATGGATCGGCCAACCCGATTGGTGGGCAGACGCAGTTGCTCAAACTTCGTTGGGGCTTTTCGCCGGAGGAAATGAAATTTCAAAACTGGCCTGGATTTATCAAGTTTGCCCTCGGCGAAAACGTTAAACAAAGCAACTGGGGCAGAGAAGGCGGAAACCGTTACCCGCAAACCCGCATGGGTGTGGAGCAGGTTTATGTAGATTATTTTGCTCGAGCGCAAGCATACACTCGACTCAAAAGCTCCGGCAAACCGTTCCGCAAAGACCTTGAACTCGAAGCATTGGCAGAGGTTTTGGATTCCAAAAGATTTATCACCTGCCACTCCTACGTCCAATCTGAGATCACGATGATGATGCGTGTTGCTGAACAGTACAAGTTCAGGTTGAACACTTTCACCCATATTTTGGAGGGTTACAAAGTGGCCGATAAAATGGCAAAACACGGTGCAGGAGCATCCTCCTTCTCTGACTGGTGGGCTTATAAATTTGAAGTATACGAGGCCATACCGTACAACCCGAAAATGATGGCAGACCGGGGTGTTGTTGTCGCCATCAATTCAGATGATGCCGAAATGGCCCGTCGATTGAACCAGGAAGCTGCCAAATCCGTGATGTATGCCGGCATGAAAGAACACGATGCCTGGAAAATGGTAACCATCAACCCCGCCAAACTCCTCCATGTAGACGACCGCACTGGCAGTATCAAAACTGGTAAAGATGCCGACCTGGTATTGTGGAGTGATCACCCGCTTTCCGTGTACGCCAAGGCCGAAAAAACCTGGGTAGATGGGATGCTCTTCTTTGATCGACAGGAAGATACCAAGCGCCAGGATGAGGTGCAAAAAGAGCGTGCTCGACTGATCCAAAAACTCCTGAGTGATAAAAAAGGTGGCGAAGGCGGCGAAAAACCGAGCAGACCGAAGCAGCATTATCATTGTGATAGCGAGGAAGATGAAGGCTGAGGGGAATGTCCAATGTCCAACAAGGACATTGGACATTCCTTGTTGGACATTGGACATTTAAATATTATACCATGCACCAATTTTTCTCCTCCCGTCCCAACCGCCTCTGGACCATTATGGCCGGCTTTTTTGTGGCCAATGCTTTGGTAGCCGAGTTTATGGGGGTCAAGCTTTTTTCTTTGGAAAAAACGCTTGGCTATTTACCGGCTAACTGGTCATTTCTGGGCCAAAACGGACTCTCCTTTACCCTCACGGCGGGTGTATTGCTTTGGCCTGTAGTGTTCGTGATGACGGATTTGATGAATGAATATTTCGGCCCAAGAGGCGTGCGGCTGATCTCCTACCTGACGGCTGGATTGATTGTCTACGGGTTCTTAATGCTCTATATGGCAATGGGCCTGGAACCGGCTGATTGGTGGCGCACTGCGCACATAAAGCCTAGCCTATCTCCTGAAGCTGCCGCAGCCCTGCGCGTTCAGGTGGGCGATTACAATACAGCATATTCGGTAGTTTTTGGGCAAAGCTTATGGATCATTGTGGGTTCTTTGTTTGCTTTTTTAATCTCACAGGTAGTAGATGTGGCCGTCTTTCACCGCATTAAATCTCATACGGGCGAGGGCAAACTCTGGCTGCGGTCTACGGGTAGCACGCTGGTGTCGCAATTTCTGGACAGTTTCGTGGTGGTATTTATTGCCCTGTATATCGGGCAGCAGTTGCCTTTTGTGATGGTGCTGGCTATTTCCATCATGAATTACTTGTACAAAGGATTGGTTGCGCTGGTTATGACCCCGGTTATTTATTGGGTACACCATGCGATTGATCGGTATTTGGGAGCAGAATTGGCTGCGGAAATGAAGCGGGTGGCACAGGGTGGAAAGTAAGGAACGGGTAAAATCCGACCAACCCAAAGCATCTACCCTTAAACGGACTAACGCAATTGAAGCCGCTTCCTACCTTCGTCGCTCAATTTTTTTGCGATGAAATCCTTCCTTTTTGCTGGCCTGCTGTTATTCGTAAACCTGACACTGAACGCTCAAAACAACGCCGAAAAGTACCAAATTCGGGCAAAAAAGTCCGCCGTTACCATCAAATTAGATGGCGTACTGGATGAGCCCGCCTGGCAAACCGGCGATGAAAAAGCCGATCATTTCAAGTTGGTTTTTCCCAACGACACGGCTTTTAGCCCCTGGACCACCGAGGCGCGAATAACCTTCGACGACCAAAACCTCTACATCGGAGTGTTGTGCCGCGAACGCCGCGCCGATTATACCGTGCAAAGCCTGCGCCGCGATTTTGGCAGCGGCACCACCGATGTAATTAATGTCGTATTTGACCCCAGCAAAGACGGGTTGAACGGGGTTATGTTTAGCGTAAGTCCGCTGAATGTGCAACGCGAAGCACTCATTTCCGCAGGCGAAAACCTGGCTTTAGAATGGGACAATAAATGGAGTTCCGCTACCCTAAACTTCGAGGATTACTGGACGGTGGAAATGGCCATTCCGTTTAAAACCCTGCGTTACAATGTCTCTGAAGGTGAAAACTCCTGGGGACTTCAGTTCATACGCACCAAAGTTAAAGATTTCGAAACGGGTGCCTGGGCGCCTGTGCCGTTTCAATACTCGGTCACTAATCTTTCGTTTGTCGGGCGGCTCATTTGGGATGCGCCCCCGCCAAAACCTGGTGCTAACATCAGCCTGATTCCCTACGTCATTGGAGGTGCTTCATTGAATTATCTACGCGATGCCAATTCCCTGGAACTCCAAGAAAAAACGCAAGATTGGACGGGCAACCTCGGCGGCGATGCAAAAATCGGCCTCACACCAGGGCTGAATTTAGACCTCACAATTAACCCCGATTTCAGTCAGGTAGAAGTAGACCGCCAAGTGGCAAACCTGAGTCGTTTCGAGCTTTTTTTTCCTGAAACCCGCCAGTTTTTTCTTGAAAACCGCGACCTCTTTGCCATGTATGGCTTCCCAGACACGCGGCCATTTTTCTCCCGCCGCATTGGGCTGGCCTACAACCCTGTGGCGGGACGGAACGAAAAAGTCTCCATCGTGGCAGGGGCGCGACTGAGCGGCAAACTGACCGATGGCCTGCGCATAGGTTTGCTCAATATGCAGACCAAACGAAGAGATTGGGATTCAACTTCGGTATTGCCAGCTGCTAATTTCAGCGTCGCTACCTTGCAACAAAAAGTGTTCAGCCGTAGCATTATTAGCGGTTTTCTGGTGAACAAACAGAATTTATTGGACGATCTGGAGGAGACGCAACGCGCAGGCTGGCAGCCCTGGAATCGCGTAGCTGGACTAGAATACAACCTTTATTCAAAAGACAATCGTTGGGAAGGAGAGGCCTATTACCACCGTTCGTTCTCCCCTGACAAAGCGCAGCGTGGCTCCACGGCGGCTTTTTTTCAAGGCTATCGCGACCGGTATTTCAATGCTAATCTTGGTTATATGCGCGTGGATTCAACCTATTCAGCGGACGCTGGTTTTGTGCCTAGAACGGGTGTACAATCGTTTTTTCCCGGAATCGGTTGGAGGATTTATCCAGAAAAAGGCTGGGCAGCCCGCCATATCACAAACTACAACATGGGCGCTGAAGGTTCCCTGACGTATGGCCT
>JBBQLD010000277.1:0-6485 GCA_038327555.1 Chitinophagales bacterium | reverse complement strand
TCGTTTTTTCCAAGCCATCCACGATAAAGAGCACTTCCTGCGCTTTCTGCTCGCGGCGCAACTGGTCGTTGGTCTGTTCAATAAAGGCATTAAACTTGACGGAAAAATCGCTGAACCGGCGGCGGAAAGTCTCTCGAACGCTTTCTGCGCGTTCATAACTACCTCCCAGTTCGGCTTTCAATTTGGCAGTTATGCCGAGTAGTTTCCCCAATATTCCTTTTACCGAAAACCCCTGCTCCTCTGAGCCGATGCCTGTTTCAATTTCGAGCGATCCATTGGCCGTCAGGGAGCGGTTTATTTCTTTAACCCGCTCTTGAAACCACTTTTGCATGGACTCAAGGATAACGTCGTCTAACCTGAGATCAATATTGTCTGCGCGTTGTAGCAGTTTTTCCAACTGGAAGATTAGAATATCCATGTACTGAATATTGTCCATATCCAATTCTTCATCCACATTGCAGGTGATGACCAAGAAACAGGACTTCGAATCGAGCGATTTAGCATATTTAGCAAGTTCGGAAGTTTTGCCTGAACCGCGCATCCCTGCCAAAAAAAGCAACGTTTTATTGTTGAGATTGGACTGAGCATTATAGATATACTGCCCGTTTTTTTTGTCTACGTTCAAAATGCGCATGACATCCCGTTCTTGGAACTCTCCACGAACATTTTCAAAATTCACATAAAATTCATGGTCTGGAGTGACGGGCTGGAATTTGTTCACAGCTGCGTCAATGTCTTCTAATTTGAATGCTTTCTGCATTAAGTGCGATTTTTATGCGCAAAATTAGCACAAATTTCGTGTTTTATTTTCTCGGGTTGCTTCCACAATATTTGAGATGCTTCCGTTGAAATGTCGCATTTTACTGTATTGGGTGATATTCCTAAGCGAATTAAGCAGGTCGAGTGCGCCGTATTTTTCGAGGGCATCGGAAAGTTGGGCGTACTCAAGGCGAAGGGAAGCGGCTTGTTCGGGCGGGAAGGCAAGCGGGAGATTCCAGAATTGCATACTTGGCGTTGTTGAGTGGATTCGGGGACAAATATAGCACAGATCACTGATCGCTCAACTTCTCTCCCAAAGCATTAAAGGCCAGCACCGTGAAACAAATAATCAATCCCGGCGGCAACATGACCCACCAAGATTTTGCAGGGTTGGTCTGGGCATTGTCTCTCGCCAACAAACTCCCCCAGGAAATGCCTTTGAGCCCTTCGCCACCAAAGCCCAAAAAGGATAGAGAGGCTTCCAAAAGCACTGCACTCGCAACCCCGAATGCCAATACCACTAACAATGGACGAATGGCGTTAGGGAGTGCATGACGGAGCAAAATTCTCCAGTTTGGAAGCCCCAACCCGCGAGCAGCCGTTACAAAATCCAATTCCCGCACCCGCAAAAGTTCGGCCCGTACAAAACTTGCTGTTCCAGTCCAACTCATCACCCCAATTAGGGCGATGAGTAGCCAAATAGAATCATTTTGCCTTTGCATCAGCACGGATAGTGAAATTACAACGACAAGTTTTGGCAAGGCATTGAACACCTCTGCCAAACGCATGATTGCAAGGTCGGCAGGTACTACAATGGGTTTATTGAAAAAGATGGCAAGACTTAATAATCTGCCTAGGGCATTAAAAATCAGCATAATGCCCAAAAAAATGCCAAAACTTTCCCACCAAACCATGGAAGATATAGCTGCTGAAAGTTCATATTGTCGCAAAATAAAGGCGCAAAAAAATGCTACGGGAATGCCCAACAGGGTCATCCATAGTCGCCCCCGACGAACCCGCAATCGTTCGTCGCCAAAATAACCAGCTATCGTGCCCAGTGTCAGTCCGATCAGTAAAGCCATCCCCATGGCCACCCCTCCTGTGAGCAATGCCACCCTGGCCCCCGTCACGAGCGTTGCTGCAATATCCCGACCATCTGAATCCGTCCCAAGCCAATGTTTGAATCGTGGCGCGAGCCCAGGTTGCACGGTTCCTGGAGCTAAAAGACCAGAGAGTTGGCGGGTAGAAATTTCGCCTGCAGAAAATGGAATGGGGGCAAATACTGGCGGTGCATCATAATTGGAAAAATCTTTCCAAGATTCGTATTGAGATTTTTCGGCGAAGGCATCTAGCGCGGGCTGACCAAATCTCACCTTTGGATCCACAAAAACGGCCCGCAATCCTGGCCAATAGCTCTCCCCTCCAATTCGACAATACAGGGGTCGGCCATTTGCGATGACATCACGAAATACGGCCAGAAAAAGCAGAAAGCCGAGAAACCAAAGCGAGGCTTTTTTTGACATTTTTTATTTCGGCAGCTGTTTAGGATCGGGTAAATAATATCAGGCAAATGGAAAAACGATTGGGAGGGATTGGGCTAAGGATTGCCCGATTTCTTGATTCCGAGCAAAACCTAGTACAAAGCCACCACCGCCTGCCCCACAAATTTTCAAAACATAATTTTCATTATCAAGACTTTCCGCCCAAAACCCATGGAGCGTTTTCGGAATCATAGGCCCAAAATTTTCGAATTGGAAAGCAGAAATCTGGCGCAAATTAGGCCAAAATAAATCGGTATCGGCAGCAAGCCATGCCTGTACCAATGCTTCGTGCGCAGGCAAATATTCTATCGAAAGTTTTTGCGCAAATTCGGATTCAGCATGTTGAGCCAAAAACCAGGCTACCAAGGGCTCAGTGCGACGCGGCAATTGGGAATCTATGCAGAAAACACAAGGCTTTGCTTCCTCCCAGATTCGGGGCAAGATTTGCTGAACCGCTGTTTTATTTTGAATCAAAATTGGAGTTCCAACATAACTCGTGAGTGGATCAATACCGGAACTACTGCCGTGAAAAAAACTTTCCATCCGGCCAAAAACACGCTTTAATTCGAATAAATCCTCGATTTTCTCCCGGGCATAACGGTCATAAATAGCGGCACACAAGGCTCCTGAGCTCCCCAGTCCATAGCCCGTTGGGATGTCTGATTGAAATAACAATCCTGCTTCCAGATCACGTTTAAATTGGGCCGTATCCAGTAAGTCCAAAGATTGCAAGGCCTCGCTTCCCGCAAATTGGAGCAATCGAGCATGGTGTCGATCAAAGTGCTCGCCCCAAACCCATTGGCCACCAAAAGCAGCCACGGGCACGGCCAGTGCTGTGGCGCCAAGGAGCAAAACGTGTTCGCCGAACAAGAGTAGCTTGGCAGGAAAGATGCGGGAGTCTAATACTTGATTCACAGATGGCGAAGGTACGAACTGATCGGAGAAGGAGCAATTGCCAATTATGTAAAAGGCCGTAAATCAAGATGCAAAAAAAAGCCCTGTACAAAAGGTACAGGGCTTTGCGAATACTGAGGTTTTGAAAATCAGGTGCAAAAGTTGCAATCCAATCACATATTCAAACTCATCTTCAGTTTCTTTTCTACTTCCTCCACGGTATCTTTGAACACAATATCTGTGTCCATCATGTCTTGCACCGCTTTGCAAGAATAAATCACCGTGCTGTGGTCGCGCCCGCCGAATTGCTCGCCGATGGATTTCAATGACTTGTTGGTCATTTTCTTGGCCAGGTACATAGAGAGTTGGCGCGCGATCACGATATTGCGCTTGCGGGTTTCGTGATGGAGTTTTTCCACGGGCACACTGAAGTGCTCGGCCACCAATTGCTGGATGAATTCTACCGTGATTTCTTTGTTGATTGTGGTCACAAAATTTCGAATTACCTCTTTGGCCAAATCCATATCCACATTGCGGCGAATCAGGGTACTTTGTGCCAATATTGACACCATTACACCTTCCAATTCACGGATGTTGTTTTTAATATTGTAGCAAATGAACTCCAGTACGTCGCTGGGGATATCTACGCCTTCTTCTTCCATTTTGGTCTCCAGAATCGCCATACGCGTTTCCAAATCTGGAGCTTGCAAATCAGCACTGAGTCCCCATTTGAAACGGGAGATGAGTCGTTCCTCCATGCCTTCCAGATCCTTGGGTGGGCGATCAGAAGTCAGGATGATCTGTTTACCGTTTTGGTGTAGTTGATTGAAAATGTGGAAGAAAATTTCTTGCGTTTTCTGTTTGCCTGAAAGAAACTGGATATCGTCAATGATCAGCACGTCAATCATCTGGTAGAAATTGACGAAGTCATTGACCGAGTTGTTCTTGATGGCCTGAATGATCTGATTCGTAAATTTTTCAGCTGAAACGTAGAGGACTGCTTTTGATTCAATTTTGCTCGCCACATCATTGCCAATGGCCTGCGCCAGGTGGGTTTTACCTAAACCCACTGCACCAAAAATAAAAAGCGGATTGAAGGCTGTACCGCCTGGCTTTTTAGCAATGGCAAGTCCCGCATTTCGAGCCAGGCGATTGCAGTCTCCTTCGATAAAATTCTCGAATGTATAATTTGGATTGAGCTGTGGGTCAACTTTAATACGTTTGATACCCGGAATGATGAACGGATTTTTGATCATCTCCGCGTCAAACGAGCCTGGAACTGGTTCGGTGTCTTTGTCGGCAGATGGCCGTGTGTCCAATTTACCACTGTTGCTACTGTGGCCATTGGATTGAGATCCGCTTTCCGGGATGTGGTACACCAAACGTCCGCGCTCGCCAAGTTCTTGGCGAATGCTCTTTTTCAAAAGCTGCACATAGTGTTCCTCAAGCCACTCGAAGAAAAACTTGTTCGGTACTTGGATAGTAAGCACTTCAGTATCAAGCTGTACGGGCTTTATTGGCTCGAACCAGGTCTTGAAACTTTGCGGACTTACGCTTTTTTTAATGGTACGGAGACAATCGTCCCACACCATGCTGCTGTCTCTTGTCATAACAGATGGGCACATTTGGATTTCGGGAGTGACCCGTTAATAATTCGTCTTGGTGAAGCTGTTCAGTCGAGTAGGGCGACAAAGATTGGGTAAACTGCCGACCTGAACAAATAGATTTTAACTTTTTTCGAGAATTTTTTTTTACAATTTCAAAACAACTTGAAAACGAGCGTATTGTGAAAATGAACACAGCAGGAGGCGAACGGACTATTGAGACAATATCTTCATTGTAGAGATTTTCCCAAATTAATAGCACAATAATTAGTATTTCTCAAACAAATAACCTTCAAAAGGACGCTTACGTAATTTTTTTTAAAACTATCGCTTTTGGCTAAAATTTATCTTTCAAACAAATTTGTAACGGGAAGTACTTTTTCAAAAGCCCTGAAATTCAGGCATAAAGAAAAAAATATACCCGGTTTTAAAACAAAAACTTTATTGGAAAAGCCAACATTTAATTATCCAAGCCCTTGGTCAAGAAATCAATACTTTACTTAAAAAAACCTTGTGTAATTATTGTTATGTAATCTCGACTAAATCCCAAGTCGGTCATTTTCAAGGATTTGCTTAAAACAACTTTCCCGCTTCCATCCGAACGGCAAGAATCGCCGTCTGCAAGGGCGTTATAGGCTGTTCATCGAGGGCTTGCAGCAGAGCGTTGGCAAGTACGTCTGAAGGTGCATCTGGGTCGATTTCCGAGCCCGTCATGGTAACCATTGCAAGCGTATTGTTTTTCGCCATTCGGATGATTTGCCAGAGTGTATCAGAGACATAAAGTTGCTGAGATACGTTGTGCTCAAATTCCTGATTGATGGCCATGAGCAATACGCCACGCAATTCGCGAACCTTCATATTGGGCATACGTACCCTGAGCATGGTGTTGGCTATATCAGCACGATCACAGAGCAACATCAGTCGTTCGTAAGCAGAAAGGCGGAGCGGAAGGGTGATTTTTTGAGCATCATTGCGCAAAATAGCCTGATCAATTCGTTGGCGTTCATCCAACAGGGATTTCAGCAACATATAAGCAGTACCGCCTACGATAACAGCAGGGATTGTTAGTTTGAGGATATCAAGAAAAAACTCCATAGTATGCTGTGGTCAATGGTAATCTTGCCTTTGGCTAGGACTTTGAAAGAAGTTATGGTCAGTTTTGAAATAAAAGTCCTCCTTCGCCAAGGCTTCGGCGGATAAAGGGCGCAAAGATGCAAACATTTTCGTGCGTTTCCTGTTTGTATTTGTAATTTTGCCGCTCAATCAAAAGGCAATTTCACTCATGGAAACGACGCTCGAAAATACAAGCACCCTGGCACCCGTCAACCTTACAGAAGGCGCGGTAGACCAACTCAACCTAATTCGCAAACAAGAGAACATTCCCAGCGATTATTGCCTCCGTTTGGGGGTGAAAGGCGGTGGATGCTCAGGCTTTTCCTATGTGCTGGGTTTTGACCAAGCTAAAGACAGCGATGATAACTTTGAAATTGGTGGGCTACGCGTGGTGATAAACAAGGCGCACTCCATTTACCTGCTTGGCATGGAAGTGGATTTCCACAACGGCCTTGATAATCGTGGCTTCACGTTTGACAACCCGAATGCAAAAAGTACTTGTGGTTGCGGAACCTCGTTCTCAGCCTAATTCACCACCGTGACGGTGCCTTCATATTTTCCTTGTTTCCCATTC
>JBBQLD010000276.1:0-6485 GCA_038327555.1 Chitinophagales bacterium | reverse complement strand
CGGAAAGCAAAAAATTTCACTTCCAAACTGCCGTGGGCGTTTTCTGCTTCATAGGATTCACCGCCTGCTTCTATTTTATTTTTCTTAAAATCTACTTTTCCCGCTTGCACGAAACACAGGCAAGCCGTACGTTTATTGTATGCAGGGAAAACACCTCCCGAAGGAAATTCAGCAAGCTATCTGTTTCGTTGTTATTGCTCATTTGCTGATGGGTGTTTTAAACCAGTGCTTCGAAATGACCTTATCTGTAACCAATGTGAAAAACAAATAAAGAAAAGGCTAAAAGTATAAATTTTTAGATAAGGGTACCAAACCAACTTTTTAGGCTTAGTAAAAGCACCTTGCTATTGTCTTATATTATCTTATCTGCTAAATACCAACAAACGCTTCGAAGTTTTCTGGAGAAATCAATTGGGTTTCACTGCCCGGATAGGCTTCGAGGAAGGCTTTGGGGAAACGCGGCGTTTTTTTGGTTGACCATTTGAACTCGAAGGCATATAATTTCCCATTCGCATCTTCTACATAGTCAATTTCTTGTTGGGTCGTGGTACGCCAGAAATAGTTATTACAAAAATAGTCGGTATAAGCATTGCGCTTAATGCGTTCGGCAAGCAGAAAATTTTCCCAGAGCGCACCGGTATCGTTGCGTAAGGCCAATGGAGAAAAGTTTTTCAGGATTGAGTTGCGGATACCATTATCATAAAAATAAATTTTGCGCCCCTTTTTGATCTCGTTACGAGCGTTGCGACTTAGCGAGGGTAAGCGAAACAGCACAAAGGACTGCTCCAACAAATCAGTGTATTTTTCCACCGTAAGCGGGTCGGCCCCGATGAGCTGCGCCACTTCCAAATAACTCACTTCGTTGCCGACCTGAAGTGCCAGGGCTTGTAGTAATTTGACCAATAGTGAAGGTTTTTTGATTTGGTCGAGCGTTAGCAAATCTTTGTACATCAAGCCATCGGTCAGATCATTCAGTATTTTTCGGGCCTGCGCTGGTTCATTTTGTACCACTTCGGGATAATAGCCGTACAGCATCCGATGTTCAAGTAGAGACCGTTCCGCCAAGTAGCCATGTTCCTTGTACATTTCCACAAACGAAAGCGGGTAGAGTGAGAACTCAAATTTTCGTCCGGTGAGGCTCTCTTTGGTCTTAGCAGCAAGATCAAGCGAAGACGAACCAGTAACAAGTAATTGGGTTTTTGGTAAGTGATCCGTAATCAGTTTAAGCATCAGTCCAGCATTGATAAAGCGTTGTGCTTCATCAATTACGACTACTTCATTTTGCCCAATCAGTACTTGCAAGCGCGCCAGCGAAATATTGTTCAGTAAGGCGCGCACTTCTGGGTCATCACCAGTTAGCCATAGAGTCTTGAGATCAAGACTTTGGGTGATTTGGCGCATTAAAGTAGTTTTGCCCACCTGTCGCGGGCCAATAATAATAATGGCTTTTTGTTTACCCAGCCAAGGGCGGATGTTTTGTTCCTGAATACGTTGAATCATATACAATATGAATTTCAGGCAAAAATAATCAATTTTTCGGATTTAAATCCGAAAAATTAGCCAAATTTTCGGATTGATGTTTTTTGTTGAATTTGGAAGGGAAAAATAATATTAAACAGCGGGAAAAGGAGCGTCAATATTTCAATATGCCCAGCATCCGCAAATTACCCTACTTTTAACCTCCTAAAATCGGAGGGTGTTCAGAAATGTGTGGCACACCTCTCAGGGTGAACGAAAAGTCATAATCGTAAAATATTTAGACTTTGGACACCCCCCCAGGGCAGACGCATGAACACGGAGCGGTTATTGCTCACTAAGTCCGTATGTTTGTTGGAAAAACGGCATGGTTGAAATAGAAAATTCGTTAGGCAGTCTATTGGGTCATTTGAACGAGCTGCCCGAACCCCGACAACAGTCAAAAATTGATTATCCATTAGACGAAATATTGTTGTTAACGATCAGTGCTGTAGTGAGCGGCTGTTCAGAATGGCAAGAAATTGTGGATTTTGGGGAGGACAAATTGAGTTAGCTTCGTAAATATTGCCCCTTTTCCAATAGTATACCGTCACATGACACACTGAACCGAGTGGTATCACTGATTGACCCTGAAGCATTTGAAAAGATGTTCGTCAACTGGATTCTGCTTTTTTAAACTTTTTATGAACATTCTTTGGCGACATGGCCAACGGTTATGTCCAAAGTCTAAAGGATTTGGTTATTCGAGCGCTCAAGCTTGGCCACTCAAATAAACAATTCCCCAATAAATCATCATTTCCGAGCTTCCGTGATCTTCTCGTATGCCTCATTGATTTGCTGAAACTTTTCCTTGGCATGGCGGATCGCCTCCGTTGAAACCCCTTTACTGGACATTTTATCCGGATGCCACTGCATGGCCAAAGCGCGGTATTTTTTCTTGATCGTATCGAGGCTGTCCGTCGTTTCTGCACCAAGAATGGCATAGTGCGGGTCGAGCGGATTCCAGCGCGGTTGTTGCTGTTGTCCACCGTTGGTACGGGTATGATAAAAACGAGCCTTCACCCGCTCATATTGGAGCCGACCGACATGGAAAAGCCCGGCAGCACGGAGCAACATTTCTTCTTCTCTGGGATGCAGCCCACCATCCGCCGCCGCAGTGGCAAACAGCAAATCGAGCATGTTCAGCACATGATGTCGGTCGCGGCCAAAACCTTCATAGAAAGCTCGGGCGTATTGGTCAAAAGTATCCGTGGATTCTTTGGCGTTCTTCCAGATTTTAACGGCTTGCAAGCGACCTCGTTCGTTCATCCGAAACTGGTGACGCATCAGATTTTCCATGTGCGACACTTCGCGTTCGTTAATGGGGCCATCTGCTTTGGCTATTTTTGCGCAAAGCCGGAACACGTGAAAGACAAACTCCCCCTGCCGCCGCTGATACGCCTTGAATTCGCTGTCGGAGGTTTTATCTTCCTTAGGTTGGTCAAAAAAATAATGCCCCAGCCAAGACCCCACGAAAAAGCCAATCAGTCCACCAAAGGGCAAGCCCAAGAGGTCGAACAGAAAGATGCCAAGGATGCCGCAGATTATTTTGCCTTTGATTTCCACTGTGATGGGTGTGGGAATTCTGCACAACAGAATTCAGGCGGCAAAGTTATCGAAGGGATGGGAACTGTGCGCCAGAATGTGGGCATTTGGGTTTTAACACTGTGATATTCTGTTTCGTGCGGGGCAGTATCGCTTACAAAAATTACTCACCCATTAACCTTTTCCACCCCTACAAAATCAAAGCGCTCTACATCAAACAGCCCCCGATCCGTCATCTTCAACTTCGGAATCACGGGCAACGCTAAAAACGAAAGCGACATAAACGGTGCCCTTAATACACAACCTAGTTCCGCTTTCACCCAGCCATCAAGCCGGGAATATTCTTCGGCCAACTGCCATCCATCCCTTTGACTCATCAGCCCCGCAATAGGCAGCGGAAGCACCCGGGTATCGCCAGCACCATTGGTTGCGGCAATTCCGCCTTTGGCATGGATAACGGCGTTTATCGCCTCCGCCAGTGCTTCATCGGAAGTGCCTACTGCTACGATGTTGTGGGAATCATGGGCTACGCTACTGGCCAAGGCGCCACAGCTCAAGCCAAAACCCCGAACAAATGCTAAGGCTGGTTTGGCATCGGGTGCATATCGGTTCAAAACTGAGATATAAAGCAGATCCTGGTGTACATCTGGCATATACTGTCCGTTGCGTATTTCGCTAACTGAGCCTTCTGTTTCGCCGGTTATGATTTCCCCGTCGAATACTTTTATGACGCGAAGCTTTGGAAACTGAGCCACACTTTTGCTTTGCAACAATTGAAAATCAGTCGCTTTTCGAGGCTCTATTAAAAACTGATTGGGGGCTTCCACAGGCAGCCTAGAAAGCAAAGTCTCCCCATTTTCGGCAACTTTTTCCCCATCAATCCAAGTCTCCAGAACACGAAATCCCTGCAAATCAGCCACCAGCACAAAATCAGCCGGATCGCCCTCGCGCAATTGCCCAACGGGTAATCGGTAATGCTCTACAGGATTAATACAAGCAGCTCGCAGGGTGTCAAACAAATCGCAACCATGTGCTAAAGCGCGTAAAACCAATTGATTGATATGGCCTTTTACGAGGTCGTCAGGATGTTTATCGTCTGAGCAGAACATGACCTGCGTTGGGAACTCATTGAGTAAAGGCCAAAGTGCCTCAAAATTCCGTGCCGCACTGCCTTCCCGGATGAGGATCTTTACGCCAAGTTGGGCTTTTTCCAGGCCTTCCTCGTAGGAAAAGCACTCGTGGTCGGTCGTGATTCCAGCCGCGAAATAGCGTCGAGCATCAGCTCCACGAAGCCCGGGAGCATGTCCGTCTATGGGTTTGCCAAGGCGTTTTGCAGCAGCTATTTTGGCCAACACTTCAGGGTCAGCATGGAGTACGCCGGGGAAATTCATCATTTCCGACAGGTATCCGATGGCAGGATTTTGAAGCAGTTTTTCAACATCAGCAGCATCAAATATTGCGCCAGCAGTCTCGAAGGAAGTAGCTGGAACGCAGGAGGGTGCGCCAAAGCAAAATTTCAAGGGCGAACGTGCGGCATCGTCCAACATGAACGCAACACCCTCATTACCAAGCACATTGACGATTTCGTGTGGATCAGATACCGTGGCCACCGTACCGTGCACCACTGCCATTCTGGCGAATTCTGTAGGTGGCAACATGCTGCTCTCGATATGGACATGCGCATCTACGAAGCCAGGCAGTAGGTAGCTGGCGTTTTCTGCTGCGCTGGCAATTTCTCGTATTTGCCGTATTCGCCCGTTTTCCAACGTGATTTCGGCTGGATAAATGCGGCGTTGGTGGAGGTCGACGAGGTTTGCTGAAAGGGTCATTTTAAGTGGGTATTAGTTGAAGATAATCATATTGGTGCCGCGTTCCTTACCAATCAATCTCCAACCCATCATAAGCCAGTCGCACATTAGCAGGCAAGGTAGGATTTACCGCTGCTGCCCGACCCATTTGGTGACTAATGTGCATGAGCCAGGCCTTTTTGGGGGCAATTTTTTCTACAAAAGCCAGGCTTTCTTCCAAGTTCATGTGTGTAGGGTGTTCCAAGAGGTGCAAGGCGGTAAGCACCAGGTATTCAACCCCTTCCAGTTTTTTCATTTCCGTTTCTGAAATGGTTTTCACATCGGTCAAATACGCCAAATCGCCAATGCGGAAACCCAAAATGGGTAGTCGTCCGTGCATCACTTCGAGTGATTGGACGGTGATACTACCAAATTGCAGGCACGAGTCTTTGTCAATCGGTACCAATTCGATGCGTGGAAGCCCAGGGATGTGTTCTGTAAAAACATACTCGAATCGTCGGCGTACTTCGGTAGCGACTCGGGGTAAGGTGTATACCGTCATCGCCTCGCCTGAACGGTGATTGAATGGGCGAATATCGTCTAGCCCGATCACGTGATCGTTGTGTTCATGCGTAAGTAGAATAGCATCCAGATGCTTTACCTGGTAAAGGAGCATCTGCTGACGGAAATCCGGGCCAGCGTCAATGAGTATATTGGTGCGACCATCAGTTACCAGCGCCGCAGAGCGAAGGCGATTGTCCAACGGATCTTTTGAAGTACAAACTGCGCAATCGCAGCCGATTACGGGAACGCCTTGCGAAGTACCAGTGCCAAGCAGTATAATTTTCACAGCAACAAAGGTAAAATGGTTGTTGAGGTTTTAGGTGGCTTATTCAGCTGCAAAACCTTCAAAGTTTTAGAGCCTTAAATGAACAATCATAAGCCGCGACCCATTCACCGCAATCGTTGTTGTAATTTTGCCGCGTCATGCAATACCTACTTAGCGTAAAATCCTCTACTATTACCCACCAAGGCCAAAGCAGCGGTGGGCCACATTGGTTATTTATCCTGCTTTTTGTGTTTCTCGCTGCTTGTGCACGGCAGGGTGCTCCTACGGGCGGACTTAAAGATATGGAGCCACCAGCAATTGATACCCTTGCAAGTACCCCCAATTTTTCTACCCGTTTTGATCGAAAGCGCATCGAATTAAAATTTGATGAATGGGTGGTGCTTGCTGAAGCGGCCACGCAGGTGGTGGTGTCGCCCCCGCTGGCCAAGCGCCCTGAGATCGTGTTGAAAGGCAAAACTGTAATGGTTAATTTTGACGAAAATGAAGTGCTACGCCCCAATACTACTTACACTATAAATTTTGGTACAGCCGTAAAAGACCTCCATGAAGGCAATCCAGCCAAAGACTTGCGTTTCGTTTTTTCTACTGGCGATTTTATTGACAGTCTTCAATTTAAAGGGGTGCTGACAGACGCCTTCACGGGCGATCCAGTAGAAAATATATCGGTGATGCTCTACGAAAACCTTGCCGACAGTGCAGTACGAAAGGAGCGGCCCTATTATTTTTCCAGAACAGATAAGGCGGGCCAATACGAATTTAAAAATCTACGGTCAGGGACTTTTCGGGTA
>JBBQLD010000275.1:0-6488 GCA_038327555.1 Chitinophagales bacterium | reverse complement strand
ATTGTTTGTCATTCTGAACGTAGTGAAGAATCTGAGGCCGAAGGCCGAAGCTTTTTCTTCTAAATTTTAGGCCTTCGGCCTCAGATTCTTCACTACGTTCAGAATGACAAGCCGCAAAAAAGAAGTGTACGGCTGGAAAATCGTCATTTCGTCATTAATCGTCATTTCGTCATTCATGCCGCGGTGTCAATGACGAATGACGATTAATGACGAAATGACGATAAATGACGACAAATAACAATAACCCTTTCAAGCATGAAACATCTCTCCCCGCTCTACGAAGCCGTTCAAATCGCTGAAATCTTCCCAGATTCAAAATTTTTCCCAGACTGCTCGCCCAAATCCGACCCGGAGATCATCCTGGAAGCCTATGAACTAGCTAAAAACCAGCCCGGTTTTGACCTCAAAGCCTTTGTAGCTACCCATTTCGACTATCCCGAAACACCCAATACCAGCTACCAATCAGCCGACAAACCCATCACGGAGCACCTTCATGACCTCTGGAATCTACTGCTACGAGACCCCAACACACCACTTAACACGCAGCACTCCTCACTAATAACCCTCCCCCACCCTTACATTGTGCCTGGAGGGCGTTTTCGAGAGGTTTATTATTGGGACAGCTATTTCACCATGCTGGGTTTGCAGGTTTCTGGCCGCACGGAATTGATTCAGCACATGGTCGACAATTTCGCGCACCAGATTGAAACGTTCGGACACATCCCTAACGGCAACCGAACCTACTACCTCAGTCGATCGCAACCGCCATTTTTTGCGCTCATGGTCAGTCTTTTAGCGGAAATAAAAGGCGAGAAAAGCTTGCTCCATTATCGCCGGGCTTTGGAAAAAGAGTATGATTTCTGGATGCAGGGAGAAGCTGAAATGGTAGCACAGTTCGAAAGTACGTCCTCCGTGAAAACCCATCGCCGTCTCGTTCAACTACCCGACGGAAGTCTCCTAAACCGATACTGGGACGATGACCCAAGCCCCCGCCCTGAAGCCTACCTCGAAGATCTACATACTGCACAACAATCGACGCGCCCAGCCGAAGAGACTTTTCGGCATATTCGTGCAGCCGCTGAATCGGGCTGGGATTTTAGCAGTCGCTGGCTCAAAGACGAGCATAATCTGGCGAGCATCCAAACCAGCGATTTGCTGCCGATCGATCTGAATTGCCTGCTCTATTTTTTGGAAAAAACACTGGTGCATACCTATCGGCAATTGCCTGACCATACCCCTGTGGAGGTTTTTAAAGATCGCGCCCGATTGCGCAAGGCGGCTATTTTGAAATATTGCTGGGATGCCGAACAGGGGTTCTTTTTTGATTTCAATTTGGTTGAAAATCAGCGTTCTACAGCATTCACCCTCGCAGCAGTATTCCCGCTTTTTTTCCAAATCGCGGATGCAGAACAAGCTGCAGGAGTTGCCAGGGTGCTCTCCGAAAAATTTCTGCACCCGGGAGGCCTGATTACCACGCTTTCTTATTCCGGTCAGCAATGGGACGCACCCAACGGCTGGGCTCCCCTCCAATGGATGGCCTATCAGGGCCTGGTGAATTACGGCCACACAGCATTGGCCGAAAAAATTCGTCAAAACTGGAATCAGCTTGGGGAGAATACCTACGCGACCACGGGAAAAATGATGGAAAAATATAATGTAGTAAACCCGGAGGCACCCGGAGGCGGAGGCGAATACCCCAACCAAGATGGCTTTGGATGGACTAACGGGGTGTATTTGAAAATGAGTTCGATATTTTAACACTAGTTCATCGAATTGAACTCGCCGTCACGCAAACTAAGTCCAGAACTCGACGTACCTTTGCGGACTAATCAAGAAAGGAGAAACAGGGAGATCGCTTCAAAAACAATGTATTAGCGCGATTGGAAAGCCCATTTACCTTTGAAAAATTCCGTGAACGGTATTTATGCGTAGAACTATTGACATCCTCTCGGCTGGAGAACTATTGGTTGATTTCGTCACTGCCGAATTTGTCCAAACATTAGACGAAGGTTCTCTTTTCAGGCGAATTCCTAGTGGAAACCCTGCAAGCTTAGCTATTAGTATGGCTCAACTTGGCAACAAAGCAATGGTAGCTGCAACTGTGGGCAACGACGATATGGGCAGTTTATTGATCAATTACCTCAACCGTTCAGGCGTAGACACTTCATGTGTCGCACAAGTAGAAGAGCCTACCACCTTGATGTTGTCAACGCGTTCCGCTACGGCTTCCAACCTTCAAGTATACCGTGGCGCGGATTCAATGCTTTCGATCCGCCAGTTTCCTTTCCAATCTTTTGAGAACATAGGTGTTTTTCATTCCACCTGTTTCGCATTGAGCAAAAACCCCTCGCAGCATGTAATTTTACAAGCCGCTGAGCGCGCACAACGCGCAGGTTGCCTGGTCTCCATAGACGTAAACTACAGCGAAAAAATATTCCCTGATCGTATAGAAGCCAAAAAAGCGGTGTCTGAAATTTGCCGTTACAAGGCCTTGGTCAAAATTACTGATTTGGATTGGAAGCGCCTTTACGAAGACAATGCGCCTCCGCCAGAAGCCGTAATTGAACACTTTTTAAAAATCGGCGCCTCGCAAGTCTGTTTCATCAACGATAAAGGCACCTGGGTAGGTAATGGCAGTGAAACACATGCCTTGCCACACCGCCAAGATACGATCGGCACAGGAGACGCTTTTCTCGCTGGCTACCTCACAGCGCGCTTAGACGATAAAAATTTGCTCGATTCTGCTATTGCTGGCCGACAAATGGCAGAGCTAAAATTGCCAACCACAGACAAGGTGGATCGGGAAATGATTTATGCAGAACTAGAATAAACCTTGATTGAATCAATCAATACGAAAAGCCAACAAATTTATAAGTAATGCGAATCATGGGTTAAAAAGCCCGTAGGGCTGACATTCTGGTAACCCAAGCTGGTAAAAATATCCTGAACGGCGTAGCCGTGACATTTTAAAATGCCATGCCTAACGGCATTCCAAACTTTTTGGGCTCATTTTCAACTAAAATGCCAGCCCTAAGGGCTTTTAACCCATGATTCACATAAGTAATGCGAATCATGGGTAAAATTGCCCTGTTTGGGTAATATCGGTGGCAGATATTGAGACGTGCAGTAGAAGTGTAGCCTAGCAAGCGTCCGCTTTTATTTGCCAAAAAACGCACCTGAATGTGCAAAATAAGTTCTTTTTTAGCCTATTCCGTTACTTTTTGAGGCCAAAAAGTAACCAAAAAGCCTCGGCTGTCGAAAAATCTAATCCCCTTTTGCATACTCGGAGGCGGCGCAAAAAAAACTCGCCGCAATATCAGCTCAGGCCTACGCCCTATTGATTGGTTAGGCTCAAACAGTTTTTTGCTTAACCCGCCTCCGAGTACGCAAAAGGGGGATTTTTTTAAGGCCACTAACGCCTAGCAAAGCATCTCAATCGGGCCGTGTTACCCTATCAACTACATTGCACCTACGGGGGAGATACTTACTAGACTTGTTTTAGCCTCAGCTAAATCTACCATACCTTTGTCCAAACATATTGATCACATCACTGCTATGGAATTCCTCACCACATTGTCCTCCGCCGAACTGATTCATCTTGAAGAGCGCTACAACGCCCACAACTACCACCCCCTCCCGGTAGTGCTTGAACGCGGTAAAGGCGTACACGTTTGGGATGTTGAAGGCAAACAATATTTCGACTTCCTATCCGCCTATAGCGCTGTAAATCAAGGGCATTGTCATCCACGCATTATAGGTGCTCTGGTGGATCAGGCACAAAAACTTACCCTTACCTCCCGAGCATTTCACAATAATTTGCTTGGGGAATATGCAGAGTTCATGACCAATTATTTTGGTTACGAACGCCTGTTACCCATGAATACAGGCGTAGAAGCCGTAGAAACAGCCATCAAACTTGCTCGAAAATGGGCTTATCAAATCAAGGGAGTAGCCGAAGGGAAGGCGAAAGTGATTTTTGCATCTGGCAATTTCCATGGACGCACACTCGGGGTCATCTCGGCCTCTACTGACCCCGACAGCCGCAAAGGATTTGGCCCGTACATGCGCGGTTTTGAGGTAATCCCGTACAATGACCTCGCCGCACTCGAAATCGCTTTGCAGGACCCAAATGTGGCCGGATTTTTAATTGAACCTATTCAGGGAGAAGCTGGCGTAAATGTGCCAGATGAAGGCTATATCTCTACTGCATACGACCTTTGCAAAGCCCAAAACGTCCTTTTCATCGCTGATGAAGTGCAGACTGGTATCGCCAGAACAGGTCGTTTGCTCTGCTGCGATCATGAAGGCGTGAAACCAGATTTGCTTATTCTCGGAAAAGCACTTTCTGGTGGTGTACTCCCCGTAAGTGCCGTACTGAGCACCGACGAAGTCATCCTCACCATCAAGCCCGGTGAGCATGGCTCCACTTTTGGCGGCAATCCACTTGCTTGCGCCGTAGCCATGGAGGCGTTAAAAGTAGTAGAAGATGAGCATTTGGCTGACAATGCCAAGGAATTGGGCAAAACCTTCCGCTCGCGCATGCGGGTACTCCAGCAAAAACGTCCTGACCTTATCTCCTTAGTTCGAGGCAAGGGGATGCTGAATGCCGTGGTGATCAACGATACAGAACAAAGCAAAACCGCCTGGAATATTTGTCTTAGCATGGCTGAACATGGTTTACTTGCCAAACCAACCCATGGAAATGTGATCCGTTTTGCACCGCCATTGGTGATGACGGAAAGTCAACTGGGTGAATGCTGCGACATTATTGAAGGCGTTTTTTCGGGGTTTGAAAAATAATTGAACCCAAGCTGCAAATAATAAGGAACGCGGCACCAATAACCCCTCAGAGTGCCAGCAGCACTTTCCGAGGGGTTGTTTTTTTTGGGAAAAAATATCTATGTTAAATAAAGAAACCTAAGCAATTTTTTTTGCCTAAGCGATGAAAGCTCACACCCATATACTGCAATGTAGCATCTACACAATATAACACATAAGGTGCAAGATTTTTTTATTAACTTTCGTTTGTGCTTTCAAATATACTAAAACACAAGCCTTATGAAGCAGCCCCATCTATGTTTTGCCATTGCCGGACTTTGCTTCGGCGGTTCCCCCAGGGGATTAGGACAACCCATTATCAGTGATTCTACCGCGCCAGTCGTGCATCCAAGCACTTGCCAAAAATGTAAAACTGTTGATTCTACTGCAATCACTTGTAAACCTGCCCAAATAAGCTCCAAATATAAATTTTTGAAGCAGATTCAGGTAACCGGCGGTCAACTAACCATACCGTTCAAAATCCGACCCAAAGCGGAACATGGCACTTTTCGCCTGACTACTGATGTCACACTCGGAGCTTTTATCGGATTGACCAAAAGACTGTCTGAGAAAAAGGAACATTACCTCACTATACCCGTGACGGCAGGACTGACCTTTATCAATATTAACAACAATAATACGTCTCTGGAATTTGCAACCAGCGATGAAGGAGAGACCGATATAATACCCGGGCTAAGCTGGAGCTCAGGCATTCTTTTGCAGCTAGACCAATACAATCTGGGTATAATATTCGGAAAAGACTACGCCAGCCAAGTCGGTGATCAATGGCTTTATCATCGAAAACTGTGGTGGTCGTTTGGTCTGGGGTTTTCGTTTGCTAAGTAGGGATGTAAAACCACACTACTGGACATTTTCTGGATCGAGCCCTATAAGGTTTTTAAAAACCTTATAGGGCTTTATTAAAAATTCAAAAATGCGCAGTAATGTGATGAAAAACTCACCGCTTCACTACCCGGCCTACAAACACCCCTGCTCCGGCACGCCCCGTCACCAAATACGTCCCGCTTGCTTGCCCGCGCAAATCCAACTGACAAGCATCAACCCCTGCGGGTAGGTCTGTGCGCAACACCGTTCGCCCGGCAGCGTCGGTCAGTTCTACCGTCCAGTTGCTCGTGCTTTCAGGAAGTACCACCCTCAGCCAATCCATCGCCGGGTTCGGATAGATCAGCAGGGCCGCCAGCGCGGGATCATCCGTGCCGACCATCAGTTGCACCAGCACTTCCACCACGGTGCTGCAACCGTTTTTATCCGTCGCCGTCACGGTGTAAGTACCCGCCGTGAGACCCGCGATGAACTGGCCCATTTCGCCCGTGTTCCAACTGTAGTTGTAGGGGGCTGCGGGCGGCTGAAAAGGCATTCCGCCCGAAGTGGTGGTTACTACCGCTGTGCCGTTGGGCATGTTGAGGTCGGTTTGGTCACTCGTGCCGACTGTGACCGTGATGACTGAAGGATCGCTCATGGGCGGGAACGTATTGGATGCCGTGCAGCCGTAGGCATCCGTGATGGTAGCCGAGTACTGTCCAGGGCCGAGCGGCTGGGCGATGGAATCCGTACCGGGCCAGCCCTGCCAGAGCCAGGAAAAAGGTGCGGCTCCGGTGGCCGAACCAAGCGAGAGCCAGCCATCTGCTGCGCCATTGCAGGAGATGGTT
>JBBQLD010000274.1:0-6529 GCA_038327555.1 Chitinophagales bacterium | reverse complement strand
CTTTGATAGTTTGGTCAGATTATTTTGAGATGAGACTAGGCGCGACGAAGGATTGTAGCGGGCTCTCCATGACTGAGGCGCAACAAAGTATCAGTTCAAAAGAGTCGAACAAACCGTCAAAGACTTCGTGCCCCTGCCACTGGATTCAACCCGTAGATTTTTGGAAAGGCACGGAACGCTGTTGTTACGTTCCGTGCCTTTTTATTTTGGAGTATCACGAAAACATTCCCATTCATGTATCTTCTTGGGTACGATATCGGATCATCCTCCGTCAAAGCAGCCATCATCCAAGCCGATACGGGCGAGAAAATTGCAATCCTGCAATCTCCCGAATCAGAAATGGAAATCCTTGCGCCTCAGCCAGGATGGGCAGAGCAAAACCCGGAAATATGGTGGAATAACCTTTGCCTGGTCACCCGGAAATTGTTGCACTCCACCGGGATAAATCCCGCAGAAATAAAGAGTATTGGCATCGCTTACCAAATGCATGGCCTGGTGTTGGTAGACAAAAACCATCAGGCTTTGCGCCCTTCGATTATTTGGTGCGACAGCCGTGCAGTGAACATTGGCAATCAAGCATTTGCGGATATTGGACCTGAAAAATGCTTGTCGCGCTTGCTGAATGCTCCCGGTAATTTCACGGCTTCCAAACTGAAATGGGTCCAGGAAAACGAACCTGAACTTTACCAACGCATCCATAAAATCATGCTTCCCGGCGATTTTATCGCCATGAAATTGACGGGCGAAATCCTGACTACGCCAGCTGGATTATCTGAGGCTATCCTTTGGGATTTCACTAAAAACGAACGGGCAGATTTTGTGCTGGATTATTTCGGCTTTGATAAAGCGCTGATTCCAACCATTGTCCCCAATTTTTCTTTTCAAGGTAGTTTGACCCAAACTGCGGCGGAATTCACCGGACTAAACCCTGGGATACCCATCACCTACCGTGCCGGGGATCAGCCCAATAACGCCTTGTCCATCAATGTTTTGGAGCCTGGCGAAGTGGCGGCAACAGGCGGAACCTCAGGGGTCGTTTATGGCGTAGTAGACCAACCGGTGTATGACCCACTAGCTCGGGTAAACGGATTTTTACATGTTAATGATAGCACCCAAGCCCCTCGCATTGGAATTTTGCTCTGTATCAATGGATCTGGAATTCAATACAGTTGGGTGAAACAGCAGGTGGCCCAAGCATCCATTTCGTACCAAGACATGGAACAACAAGCGAGCGCTGTGCCGCCCGGAGCAGACGGTCTGCGAATGCTGCCTTTTGGAAACGGTGCAGAACGAATGCTCGGCAACAGCAACCTAGGCGCCCAAATCCACAACCTGCAATTCAACCGGCACAAGCGTGCGCATTTTTACCGGGCGGCCTTAGAAGGCATTGCCTTTTCCTTTGTGTATGGAATGGATATTTTGAAAGGTATGGGCCTGAATGTTCAGGTCATTCGGGTGGGCAATGACAATCTTTTTCAATCAAAAATTTTCTCCAATACGATTTCTAATCTAGTGGGTAGCCGCATCGAAATGGTAGAAACCACTGGCGCTGCGGGGGCTGCAAAGGCTTCTGGCGTGGCTATTGGGATTTACAATTCAATCGAAGAAGCTGTGCGGCGGACGAAAATCCTTCAAGTCTATGAACCTACGGATCAAAACCACAACTTAGTAGAGGCTTATCAGTGTTGGAATCAGGATTTGGAAAAAGCAATGCAATAAAGATATTTACCATGAACATTATAACAGGCAAAACAGCCTATTTCAAAAACATAGGCCGCATTCCATTCGAAGGCAAATCCTCCGACAACCCGCTTGCATTTCGCTGGTACAACGAAAACCAGCTGTTGGGCGGAAAAACCATGAAGGATCATCTCAGATTTGCGGTGGCCTGGTGGCATACGCTTTGCGGAACCGGGGGCGACCCATTTGGTGCGCCAACCAAAAACTTTCCCTGGCTCAGCGCTACAGATCCGCTCCAACTGGCCAAAGAGAAAATGGATGCAGGATTTGAGTTTATTACCATAATGGGTATTCCTTATTACTGCTTCCATGATTTTGACTTTATAGCGGAGGGCCCAACGCTCACAGAGAGCCGAAAAAGGCTGGACATGATTACGGATTATGCCTTGGAAAAACAGCAAGAGTCAGAAGTGAAATTACTCTGGGGCACGGCCAATTTGTTCTCCAATCCGAGGTACATGAATGGGGCGATGACCAATCCTGATTTCGCAGTGGTGGCTTATGCGGGGGGGCAAGTAAAAAACGCGCTGGATGCCACCATCAAATTGGGCGGCGAAAATTATGTGTTTTGGGGCGGTCGTGAAGGATACATGACGCTGCTTAATACCGATATGAAACGTGAGCTCGACCACATGGCTCACTTTCTCCATGCGGCTAAAGATTATGCACGGGCGCAGGGGTTCAAAGGCACGTTTTTCATAGAGCCCAAACCTATGGAGCCGAGCAAACATCAGTATGATTTTGATGCAGCGACCTGTATCGGATTTCTTCGGGAATACGATTTAATGGGCGATTTCAAATTAAACCTTGAATTTAACCACGCTACCCTCGCGCAGCACACCATGCAGCATGAGATGCAGATAGCGGCCTCAGCAGGGCTACTGGGCAGCCTCGATGCCAACCGCGGGGACAATCAAAATGGCTGGGATACCGACCAGTTTCCAGTAGATGTATACGAGCTTACGGAGGCCATGCTCGTCTTGCTGGAGTCTGGCGGCTTGCAAGGTGGGGGGATCAACTTTGACGCGAAAACTCGACGGAATTCCACTGATTTGGAAGACATTTTTTACGCCCACATTGGTGGCATGGATGCTTTCGCTCGAGCTTTATTGGCGGCACACGAGATTCTGGAGCAGTCAGCTTATAAGTCACTTCGCGCCCACCGGTATGCTTCTTTTGATACGGGGAAAGGCAAAGATTTCGAACAAGGAAAGCTTAGCCTGAATGATCTGGCTCATATTGCCGGAACGCAAGCTGAGCCGGAAATGCGGAGCGGTAAGCAGGAATTGTTTGAGAATATATTGAATCGATATGTTTAGTTCTACTTTGTTAGATTTTACGACACTAATCCAACAAAGTAAAATCAGGAACGGGCACAAAAGTTGGCCGGATGATTCATGTTTTTTCATCGGACGCTGCCGAATCCCCCTCCTCAAAATCTTTTGCACTGCCCTTGGCCCCTTCAAACGCGTAGTTTCGCAATTTAGGGGCTCGCCACCACGTAATGCCAACCACAGCCAGGGTCATTAATCCGCCAAAAACAACAGAGGGAACTGTGCCAAATGCCCGGGCTGCCAATCCGCTCTCAAAGGCGCCTAACTCGTTGGAGGAGGTAATAAAGATGGTGCTTACTGAGGAGACTCGTCCTTTCAAGTGTTCTGGCGTCTGAAAATGCACCAATGCAGAACGGATGAAAACGCTTACCTCGTCAAACATGCCCGCAAACACCATTACAGCGAAGGACAAATAAAAGTTGGTACTCAAACCGAAGATGATAATGCAGAGCCCAAAACCTGCAACACAGGCCAGCATGATTTTTCCAGCACCTTTTCCTAGTGGTTTGTGTGCCAAAAAAACGGCCATGGAGATAGCGCCCACCGCCATAGCTGCACGAAGTATGCCAGCGCCCTCAGGCCCCACTTTCAAAATGTCTTTAGCAAAAATTGGGATGAGCGCCACTGCTCCGCCAAAAAATACGGCGAACAAATCCATTGCAATGGAAGCGATAATGACCTGTTTGCTAAACACAAAATCCAGCCCAGCTCGAATCCTGGTCAAAGCAGATTCTGTGCGATCAAACAGCGGCACTGGGTGGGCAGAAATTTGCAGGGCAAAAATCAAAGCCACCACGCAAAGTGCACTCATCGTGCCAAATGCGGCCACAACCCCCCCATATCCATAGATCAATCCGCCGATGCCTAGCCCGGTGATGCTGGCCACTTCCCAGGTGCTACTGTTCCAGCTTATGGCGTTCTGCAAGCGGTCTCTGTCTACAATCTGGGGTAAAAAAGCGAAGTTCGTTGGACTAAAAAATCCCCGTGCAATGCCTGTACAAAACATAATCCCGTAGATAAAAGACAGGGTCGCTGCTGTGGTAAGCTGTGCCTGCTTCATGGCCACCACCAGAAGCGCAAATGAGCAAATCAGGAGCACAGCAATACAGGCTATCAGCAGGTTTCGACGATTGTATTTGTCGGCCAGATGCCCCGCCCAAAGGCTCACAATGATGGCGGGCAAAGCCTCGGCCAATCCGATAAAACCCAGCATCAGCGGGTCATTGGTTAGCTCATACACATAATAACCTACCGATACCGACATGATCTGAATGGTCAAAGTCGTCATCAGACGCATAGAAAGGAAGCGTCGATAATCGGGAATTCGGAGGGCGGAGTATGGGTCGGTTTTGGTCATTTGTCGTCATTGAACGTCATTTGGCGTCATTTGTCGTCATTGGGCGTCATTGGGCGTCATTTCGTCATTAGGCGTCATTTGTCGTCATTAATCGTCATAGAACGTCATTAGTCGTCATTAAATGTCATTAATCGTCATTAGTGGTCATTGAACGTCATTGGGCGTCATTAATCGTCATTGGGCGTCATTAATCGTCATTAGTTGTCATTGAACGTCATTTGTCGTCATTGGGGTCGCTGGACCTCACAAATCATCATTTGGTCATTGTACGTCATTCGAACTTAACCCCAATGACCCAATAACGACTAATGACGCCCAATGACGATTAATGACGACTAATGACGAAATGACGATTAATGACGAAATGACGATTAATGACGAAATGACGAATAATGACGAAATGACGTTCAATGACGAAATGACAATTTAAAGTGCAAAAGAACAAAAGAGAATCTAGTGGGTAAGCTCTTTTCCATATTTTGCCCCCAGAAAAGCAAACCCGATCCCATTCCTCCAACCCTCGATAGTCAAACCATTTAGCATTCCATGGAAAGAATCTCCGTCTTCGATATATTTAAAATCGGCATTGGTCCGAGCAGTTCGCATACTATGGGGCCCTGGCGTGCCGCCCAGCGTTTTCTTCGGGAAATCAACGTGCAGGAAGTCAATCACTTACAGGTCGAACTCTATGGATCATTGGCCAAAACTGGCAAGGGCCACGGCACAGACCTTGCCGTGTTGCTCGGGCTTCAGGGTGACGACCCGGTTACCATCCCCGTTGAGGACGTGCAAACCAATGTAGCGGAAATCCAGGCTACTAAAATCCTGCGCTTGGGCGGTACACACGCTATCCCTTTTGATCCGCAACGAGACATTGTTTTTCTTTTTGAGCAAAGCTTGCCCTACCATTCTAACGGCCTCGTATTCAGGGCTTTTTACAAAAACGGGGAAGGTGTTTCGCAAACGTATTATTCGGTAGGCGGCGGTTTTGTGGTGAAAGAAGGAGAGCAAGATGCAGTATCTGCGCAGCAATTGCCTTTTCCCATTGACATGGCGGAGGAACTGCGCGTGTATTGCGAAAAAGAGGATAAAAATGTATCAGATATCGTTTGGGAAAATGAACTTTCCTGGCGCAGTGCCGAGCAAATCAGCAGCGACCTGATGAAAATCTGGATCGTGATGCGCGATTGTATTTACAAGGGCTGCCACACCGACGGTATTCTTCCTGGAGGGCTTGAGGTTACCCGGCGTGCGGCTCCCCTCAGTCGCAAACTTTTGGCTGGAAAACCCTACCGAGACGCGGACGATTGGGTTCGGCAAATCAGTCGGGGCGGACACACCTTCCAGGAAATCCTGAAATGGGTGAGTTGTTTTGCTTTGTCCGTGAATGAAGAAAATGCTGCATTCGGACGAGTAGTTACCGCACCGACCAATGGTGCAGCGGGTGTGATCCCGGCAGTGCTGATGTACCATGTATGTTTCAGCGACTCGTTTGTGGAAGAAGATATCGTGAAATTTATGCTCACAGCCGGGGAATTAGGAAGCCTGTTCAAAAAAGGCGCAACGATCTCGGCGGCCATGGGCGGTTGTCAGGCTGAAATCGGGGTATCCTCAGCCATGGCGGCAGGCGCACTCACCGAATGCCTGGGCGGCAATCACGGGCAAGTCATGATGGCCGCTGAAATAGCCATGGAGCATCACCTCGGCATGACCTGCGATCCTATCGGCGGACTGGTTCAAATTCCCTGTATCGAACGCAACACCATGGGGGCTATGAAGGCCATAACCGCCTGTCAAATTGCCCTGGAAGGCGATCCAAGCAAAGCTAAAGTCAGCCTGGATGCCGTGATTAAAACGATGAAAGAAACGGCTGCCGACATGAACACGAAATACAAGGAGACCGCAGATGGAGGCTTGGCGATTAATATTTCTGTGAATTTGGCGGAGTGTTAATGTATAGACCCGAAGTAAAATGAACAGGAATACTTACTTTTGTACAAAATTTTCGATATGATAGCGATCTTAGGAACATATGAGGATGGAAAAGTGACTTTTGAAGAGGAAGTCAATATCCCTAATAAGGTTAAAGTGATTGTAA
>JBBQLD010000273.1:0-6549 GCA_038327555.1 Chitinophagales bacterium | reverse complement strand
GTACCTGCTGATGCGCCTGGAATCATTGCCGTAGGCGCCGTAAATGCTGCAGGGAAACGAGCTGAATTTAGTTCATTTGGCCCAAGCTCCGACGGTCGAATCAAACCCGATTTGGTTGCACCAGGCGATCAGGTGGTGGTAGCAGGCAATGTCGGCATCGCCTTGGGGCTCTCGAGTGGTACCTCCCTGGCATCGCCCATGTTGGCCGGGGCTTTGGCTTCACTTTGGAGCGCATTTCCTGAAAAAACAGCCTCCGAGGTGCTTGAGGCTGTATTTTCAGTTGCCGATCAGTACAAAAAGCCAGACAACGGGCGCGGCTATGGCCTTCCAGATATGACTAAGGCCTGGATTCTTTTGGGTGAAATGCAAGCCGGAAATGGCGGGATGTTTGGGTTTGATCCGCTTGAAAACGAGCTGACGTTCTCCTATGCCCTTGACTTTTTCAAACCTGGGGATTCCGTGGAGTTGCGCAACGATCTGGGTCAAAAACTGGAGGGAATTTCAGCAATTATTGCTCATAACGAGGTGTCTACTTTGACCATTCGGGGTATGAAAAACACGCCTTCCGGGCATTATCAGATTATTTTGAGTAATAAAAACGACGTAAAACGACTTGGGGCAGCTGTTTGGAAATAGTTTTCAAAATTCATTATCGAATCAAAGTAGTATTCCCTTTAAACACCTCCCGCACGCCGTCCACATATTCCACTTCGAGCACCCAAACATAAACACCGGGATCGCAGGGTTGGCCTCGGAATTCGCCATCCCAGCCTTTACTTTCGTCATTGAAGGTAAAATCTTTTAACTGGAAAACCATCTCGCCCCAGCGATCAAAGACTTTGAAATCCAAGGCCTTGGACGTACTTTGGCCATGTACGAGCAGCAGGTCATTGGTAAAATCAGCATTGGGCGTAAAGCCAGTTGGAACGAACACCTTGCGGGGTTTTTCCACAATCACTTGGATCTGGTCTTCTGCCTTACAGCCCGAAGAATCGGTAACCGTTACCTCAAAATAAGTCGAATATTCAAGTGAATACACCGAAGGGTTGCGGCAATCCATACAGCTGAGCCAGAGGCTATCTGCCAGTGTCCATGCATACTGCGTCAAACCGCGAGCGTTTAGCACTAAGGCCAACAATTGAGTATCCTCTCCAAAAAGGATTCGAATATCTAGACCTAAATCAACAATAATCGGATCTGGCTGGGTCACTACGATAGGTGCTACAATAAATTCACATCCATTGATGTCTACAATTTTAGGGTTATAGGAGCCCGCTGTGATTCCAATTTGAATCGCAGAGCCATTGGACGGTTTGTTGTCCAATGTGTAACGGTACGGTGCTGAGCCCCCGGTAGCGGTCAATAAAATTCTTCCGTCGTGACCGCCATAACAGCGTGGTTCTTCCATCGCTGCAGTTCCGCCCAAAGGCGCAGCAGGCTGTGATACCTCAACAGATGCTGGGGTTATACAGCCTTTGGCATCCGTCACACTCATTGCGTAAATACCGGATGCAAGATTGGGTAGCACTGCTGTCTGCGTGCCATTTGCCCAATTTACCTGATAAGGTGGAGTGCCGCCAGAGGGCGTAGCTTTTACACTGCCTGTACTTTCTCCAAAACATTTTACCAGCGTGGGCGCAAGGGTTACCCGCAATAAAGTAGGTTCTCCAATGATTGCACTTGAGGTGCCTGGACAGCCGTTAATATCCGTAATCGTTACCCGGTATGTACCAGCTTTAAGCCCTTGAGCAAGCGAATCATTAGAAGAGGTTCCGCCGTTCCAGAACCAGGTGTACGGAGCAGTTCCGCCATCCGCTCTGGCGGAAGCCCATCCGGTTGCATCGCCATTGCATTTCGCATCTGAAGTTCCTGTGATGGAAGTCTCCAAGGGAAGTGGGTTTCCTACCGGCACTGAAGCTGTAGCGGTACAGCCTAGTGGGTCTGTAGCTGTTAAAATGTACGTTTGACCACCTTGAAGCCCAGTCACATTCAGGCCTGTTTTAGGTGGGGAAGTGTTCCATTTGTAAGTAAAATCTGCAATATTGGCGGGGGTTGCGCCATAAAAAATGGAAATCACGGAACCTGTTCCATCTAAACCATCGTGACAGCCCGGAGCTTGTGCCTCACCATAAGTATTGAGTTCTTGTTGTTGCTGCACAAAAGTCTCCCCAGAAGTTATACAACCATTTGCATCCGTGATGGTGACGCGATATGGATTGGATGAAAGTCCTGTGGCTGTTTGGCTGGTTTGATTGTTTGCATTCCAGAGGTAAGTATAGGGGGCGATTCCGCCGGTTGGGCTTACAGTGGCAGTACCATTGGTGCCCTGAGAACAAATGGTATCTGCAAACTGAGGCAGGGCAAACAAGAGTTCTGTGGGTTGATTTATAGTACTGGTCAGGGTACTGGTACAGCCTTTGGTGTCCGTAACGGTGGCGACATATTGTCCGGCAAAAAGGTTGGCAATATTTATCCCATTTCCAGAATAGCCATTTGGCCCGGTCCAGACTACAGCATATTGCGGTGTTCCGCCAAGGGCATCCACGTGGAGTGTGCCGGTATTTTTTCCAAAACATTTTACCCCAACCGGTGTAGCGAAACTGGTTAAAAGCGCTGGCTCTGTTACGGTTTCGGTCTTCACCTGTGAGCATCCATTGCCGTCTGTAGCAGTTACGGTATAAGTTCCAGCCGTTATATTCGTGATACCCTGATTGACTTGTCCTGTATTCCAAACAAAATCAAACGGGGTAGTACCGCCTACCGTATAGGTAGTCAATTGACCATCAGACAGCCCAAAACAGGACGGACTTCTGTTCAATGCGGTTAGGATTTGAATTGCGGCAGGTTCAAAAACCATCATGGAGCTCGTTTCCTGACAACCATTTGCATCTGTGATGGTGACCGTATACGTCCCGGCCAGCAAATTGGAGATGCTATCGGTCAGTAATCCGTTATTCCACAAGTAAGTGTAAGGAGCTACACCACCTACCGGGTACACTGCAGCTGTGCCTGTTATCAGTCCAAAGCAGGTCACATCGTTGGGGGAGGCTGTAGCAAGAAGTTCTGCAGGCTCTACGAGCGTTACAGAAGCGGTAGCGGTACAGGAGGCACCCGTACTTGTGATGGTCACGGTGTAGGTGCCAGCGCTGAGGTTACTTATGGTCGCTGTAGTCTGGCCAGTGTTCCACACAAAAGTGTTATTGCCAGGGGCGACAGCTTGTAGGCTTCCCTTCTGCCCATGACAGGCAATGGGTTGTAATATCGTAGCGGAGGCAGAAATTGACCCGATGCTTAATGCTACATTTTCCGTTACGGTACAACCATAAGAATCCGTAGCCGTGACGTTATAAATACTTGTCTGTGAAATGGTTGCAACCGGGTTTGGGCAATCCGTGCAACTTAGCCCAGTGCCAGGCGACCAAGAATAGGTGACATTATAGCTTGGTTCAAACGTAATGGTCCAATCTAGCAATGCGCCATTGATATTATTCTGATCGTCGGTCAAGCGCAAACGCCAGTTGCCATTAGAGGGTTCGCCCCAGAGGTCAGACCAGGGACCTTCCGGAAGCCAGTCACCCGTAAATGGTGCAGCAGTGGCTGGTGCGAATGGGCCTGGAAAGCTAATTAAGGTAGTCGCAGTAGGGGTGAAACAGGTATTGGTGTAATCATCTCCATTTGAGCCGTTATCGGTGGTCAATTCCAACACAATTCCGCCGGGAGAAATAAGGTAAGCATCAATATCATCAATCCAATTATGGTCTACATTGATACAAACGGAGCGAATCACGCCTGGGCCAATAATTGGAGGCAGCACGCCAAATACATTGACCGTCGAATTCACCGGATTGCCACCGTTTGGAATGTTAAAATCGGTTTGATTCGTAAACGTCGGCGGTGCTGGCACAGGAGTTGGCACGGTGGCGTTGAGGGTTATCGGGGTATTGGGCAGACAGACTGAAGTATCGTTGATTATCGGGGCCTGTAAGATTTTGTCCCTGATATAAAGAAATACAGTATCCATATTGCAAGGATCCACTTGCACAGATATGCCAATGGATTCAATGGATTCAGCGATACCGTCTTCAAAAGCAATAATCGGAACAGTGATCGTGGATTGTCCGGCGGGGATGACCAAATTGCCCGGAATAGCCTGATAATCAGTGCCTGGATTGGCCGTTCCAAATACATTATATACAATAGGAAAATTCTGTGCCCGAAGTTCAGGAAGCGTAAAGGTCACAGAACCCGGTACGCAGCCCTCTGCCAAGGTGCCGTCTGAACTGACCGTGGTAGCATTCACGAGTAATGAACCAGTACCGAAACTTTTCGCCTCCAAAAACACACCTGAATCGTAGGCACCATCCCCAACATCTGCAATAGCGAGTTTGATGGTATAGGGCTGACAAGGGGTTACCACCGCGAGTGCCGTAAACACATCGGTGAAGCCATCATACACGGGTTGTACGCTAGAACCTTGATTGTCATTGTAGTATTGGACATTGAATGGACCGCAAGGGGGAAATGCTGACGGATTAGCCGGGTGGACATTATTGATTGACACTGGTAAATTTGTGCCTGGCACTTTGGCTATATTGGTAAACGTTGGGTACCCTGGCCCTTGAATAAAGAAGCCGAAAACATCATTAAAAGAGGTACAGGCATACTCAGGGTATTCTTCTGAAGCAAAGCTGTACCGGAAGCGGAGTGTATCCGAGTTGGGAATAAACGTAATGGTGTACACGGCCACATCATTGAGTGTACCCGTTGCAATTGGCGTGAGGCTTGGCTCGACACTACCTCCGGCATTACCACTACTGGCTTGATCCATGCCATCATCTACAACCGATACCGCAAATCCACTCGTGAGCAAAATACCCCTTTCGATACCGATGGCAGGTGTTCCGCCGGAAAAATATCCAACAGCGCGCGGATCACCGTTGAACAAGATATTGGTCACCTCTACCCCTTCACCGAGGAATACATTAGAAATGAGGCTTTGAGGGCTGTAGGGGCCCGTGACGACATCCGTCACCTGTAAGAATTGTGCTTTAGAAGCAAAAGGAAAGGCAAAAAGGCAAATAGCTGAAAGTAGTAGCGTTTGCATCGGGCGAATTAAGCAGCTCATCCGGTGTGTAAATTGATTGGTTAATAAATCCAGAGCACTTTTGCAGGAGATTACAGGCCGGGAACGGGAGTTCAAAATTGTGATTATTAGTTTGCCCGCCGAAAAGTAGTATCTTCTTGCAATGCAAAGTACCTCCCAAGGCCTGAAATATTCTTAAGCAGATACAACGAAGCTCCCAAACGATGCAAAATGTCAAAAACCGACCTTAAACGAAACAAAAAACGCAGGCTCCTGATGAAAGGAAACCTGCGTCATGGCTTTTGTAGCGCGGGGGAGACTTGAACTCCCGACCTCGCGATTATGAATCGCGCGCTCTAACCAGCTGAGCTATCGCGCCATGCTTTTTCAAAAGCGGGTGCAAAGGTAAATCTCTAAAGCATTTCTACAACCCCGAACGTAAAGTTTTCCAAGACTTTTTAAAAAATCACTTCATTCTTTAGCCACCTCCACTCGATACCCCTCCTTACGCAACAATGCTACAACACCAAATTTTCCGCCCAAATGCCCCGCGCCTACGGCAAAAAGGGTAGGCTTTTCGGCCATCATTTTGCCCATAATCGGAATCCAGTTTTGATTGCGTTTTTTGAGCAGAAGATCTTCGTACTGACCCATCCCTTCCTCCTCCCCTATCATCGATTGCATGGCAGAGATATCTTGGGTTCGGTAAAGGCGAAGCATTTGATCCAGTTGTCCTTCTTCTGTACCTGTTGTATCTACACTTCGAAGTCCATCTACCAGCATTTTGGCCTGCACAGCATAAGGAATGCTGTCAAAAACAGACATTTGATACGCGGCGGTCTCCAATCCTGCGGATTCAAGTCTTCGATTTTTACTCATTTTATACAATTCCATTTCCACAGAAGTAACGCTGCCCTGAGCCGAACCGTCTTCCTCTGACCCAAATAAGGTGCTTAGAAACATCGGTTTTATTCGTTCAAACATCCCACCGGGAAGGCCTTTTTCAGCCATTTTATCTTTGACCAATTTGTAATCCTCGGCATTTAAAAGATCCTTCAACGTTTTGCCTCCGGCCATAAATGACTTCGTGAGCAGGCTCAACTGGCTGCGAAAGTTTGTCATATCCTTCATGTCAATTTCGAAGGTTACACGGCGTACATTGTCCAAGCTTTCTCGGATTGCGCCTGGAAGTTCAAATTCATCTTTTGGAATCATGTGGATGGTTCCATAGAGGTATGAAGGCTTTTTCAAGCTCTTGCCACTGATTTTCCAGACCAGCGATTTTTCGGTTGGGACAATGGTTTCCGGGGTGTAGGTGACCGCTTTTTCAGCGGGCTTACAGCCAATTGCCCCCAGGATAAAAGTGGCAAGAAATACTGCTAAGTTTTTCATAGTCAATGTGTAGTACCCCGGAACTCTGTTCCGGGGCAGTATAAAGATGTACCCCGGAACTCTGTTCCGGGGCA
>JBBQLD010000272.1:0-6561 GCA_038327555.1 Chitinophagales bacterium | reverse complement strand
AGTTGGTGCACAAATTCGAGGTGCTTTTCGTCCACAACCTGAGCAATGGCCGTGGCTTGCCGGAACAACATGGCAAACAAGAGGGCGAGTGGGGCCAGCAGGCCAAATTTGACAGCCCGGAGGGGCGTCGATGCTTTTTTCGTCAGCATAATGAGTCTGTGTTTGAGTGGTGATTGAAAAAAGTTATTTGCTAAGGCAATCGGCATTCCGGACTGCGATTGCCCTAATAACAACAGGCCATATTGTTTTCTGTCAGCCAGGCGTGATGCTTCTGCATCGGCCAGGTATTCATGTACCGTGCGCAGGGCACTTCGATACCAATGCGCCACCGGGTGAAACCAAAATACTACACACAAGGCTTCCGCAAACAACACGTCTACACTATGCCAGCCTTTGGCGTGCGCGCGTTCGTGGGCGAGCATAAGCTCGGTTGGTAGCACGGACTTTAGTCCGTCGGGAATAGGGGCGTTTACGCCCCTGCTTAAACCTATTAACGCCGTAAACGGCGCCAGTCCCGACGGACTAAAGTCCGTGCTACCAATAGGCACAAACACCCACTTGAAAAACGAGAACGGAACTTTCGCTTCCGCTGTTTGCACTAAAAGACAACCATCCTCCAGTTTTTCAGATTGACCACTAATGGCCATCTGCACAATTTTTAAGAGGCCCCACAACACCCGTGCCGCCATGAGTGCAAACCCTGCCCAATAGGCAACCCACAGAAAATCAATGTCTTGCCAACTACTTGTTGCTGCTTCCACCTGCTGAATGCCAACGGTAAATTCCGGCAAAGCAATCACCGATACATTTACCAACGGTACGGGCATCTGCTCTCCAGGCAGGGCAGCCAATAGGATTCCAAGTACTGCTGTACCTAACAGATAGGCACGGTTGGCGCGAAAGAAGGTTTCGTACCGCAACAGCAGGGCGTAGAGCAGGGCGAAAAAGCCCCAGCAGAGGGTTAGTTTTAGGAGGAAGGTTGTCATGGGTGATTTGTTATTTTGTCATTATCGTCATTTCGTCATTTGGGTCATTATCGTCATTTCGTCATTTTTGCACGCCGTAGCCTCGAGGACTCGGGGCGAAGGAGGGGTCATTTTTACCCGCCGGGGCATTGAAAGAGGGTTTGTACTCATCGTTCTTGGTTCAACATCCGAAGCATCTCGTCCAATTCCGCTTTGCTCAACTTTTCTTCTTCGGCCAGATGCGACACGAGTCGCGGCACAGAGCCGCCGAAATAATTGCGTAATAGATCGCCCAGCGAGCGTTTTCCGTACACTTCTCGCTCCACCAACGGGAAATACTCGTGGGTTTTGCCGTAGGCTTTATGGCCTACGAATCCCTTTTTTTCCAGGATGCGCACTACGCTCGATACGGTGCTATGCGGCGGCTTGGGTTCCGGGCAACGGTCAAGTAAATCGCTCACGGTGCCGCGGCCCACTTCCCAGAGGAGCTGCATGATGTCCTCTTCTGCTTTGGTCAGTTTTTGCATGGTTGTTGATTTGTTTATCTGTGGATTTGGTGATTTGAGGTGCCGAAGCTTGGGATGTGGATACACCGAGAAGTGGAGAACGGCTGCTAGGCTTAAGCACCTCAAATCACCAAATCACCATATACACGAATCCACAATTAAACGAATCCTCATAGGAACGGAACAAAGGTATAACGGATTATTTTTTTATGCAACTATTTTTTAGCCAATTAACGTATTTTTACGTTATACTATTTTATCGTGCAATATTCACTACTTTTTCGCTCAAAAAAATTTCAACAAAAGCCACTTCATGGTTAAATATCTGTTTTTGCTGTTGGCAATGCCTGTTTTCTCCAATGCTCAGTCTGACCTTGTGAAACATCCATTTCAAGTTGGAGCCAAATGGCACCGGGGATTTATCATTCCCCATTCGCGGGAATTGATAGACGTTTCTAAGTCCAGTCCGTACGGTTTTGAGCTCAATGCCAATTGGCTTTTGGCCGGCGAAAAAGAAGTGCGGGAAACAGGCCTTGTTGCCAAACGTGGTGTGGCAGCATACTACTTCAATTTTGACAACCCCGCAGTATTGGGGCATTGCGTCGCGGTGGTGCCGTATGTAGAACCGCTTGTCAGGCCCTGGGGGCGTTTGTACGGGAGTTTTCAGTTGGGCTTGGGAGCGGCCTATTTGTCAAAAGTGTACGATGAGCAAAACAACCCCACAAACCTCTTTTTCAGCCTGCCCCTTAGTTTTTGGGCCATGTTGAACGCCGATATTTATTACAAAGTCAATCATCAATGGCAGGCCAACTGCGGGTTCAACTACAACCATATTTCCAACGGCGGCATGAAAACCCCCAACAAAGGCATGAATTTCCCGACCTTCAATCTGGGCTTGCAATATGCGTTCCAATCGGTCGAAATAAAAAAACCAGCGAAAAGCAGCGTCTGGAAGGCCGCGCCCAGAAATTTTTATTATCTTCTTGCCATTGGGTCGGTGAAAAACACGCCGGCCTCGCTCGCCTTCCCTACCATTGAGCCGGGCATTCTCTATGGAGCACAAGGGATGGTTGGGCGCAGGGTAGGTCGAATGTCGGGCCTTTCGGCAGGGATTGAATTGGTACACGATGGCTTCGACAGAATACTGCTCGATCGGCTATCTGACAAGACCAGCACCTGGAAGGGCGGGCTGCTAATTGGTCACGAACTGCTGATTGGAAGGGTTCGTTTCACGATGCATTTGGGGCCATACCTTTACAATCCATCCCGCACTACAGACGCCATTTACCAGCGGTACGGGCTGTTTTATCGTTTTGGGCGACATGTACTCGTGGGCAGCACCCTGAAAGCCCATCGCCATGTGGCCGATGTATTCGATCTTCGGGTGGGCTGGATTTGGTGAAGTTATTACATTCGCCCATGGATCAATATCCCCAATCCTCAATTTCTAAATAACATTGCCATGCAACGTACTTTTCTATTGCTTTTTGGACTTCTTGCCCTCCTGTCATGCACCGAACAAAAACCACAAGACGAGTACCTCCGCAGAGCCCAGGCGATTCTTGCCACCACACCGATTGTGGACACCCACATTGATTTCCCCTGGCATTTGGTGGAGCACAAAAAATGGTACACCCCCGGATATACCGCCTTTGCGCTCAAGAACCCCGACGGTGATTTTGACTGGGAACGCGCTAAAAAAGGTGGATTGTATGGGCCGTTTATGTCGATTTATATTCCTGCTAGTTTTCAAAAAGAGCCCGGTCGCTCGAAGCAAGTGGCCGACTCGCTCATTGATATGATACACGCCATTGTGAAAGATTATCCTGATAAATTCGCGCTCGCTCCCCATGCGGACGACATTCTAGCCAATTTCAAAAAAGGGATCATCTCCCTCCCGATGGGCATGGAAAACGGATCTCCGCTGGATAAAATTGAAGACGTAGCCTATTTTCACCAGCGCGGTATCCGATACGTGACGCTGACGCATGGCAAGGACAACCACATTTCGGATTCCTCGTATGATACCCTGCATACCCACCACGGACTGAGTGCTTATGGCCGCGAAGTAGTGCGTGAAATGAATCGCGTGGGCATCATGGTGGATGTGAGCCATCTCTCTGATGAGGCCATCATGGATGTATTGGAGGTGGCCAGAAAGCCGCTCATCGCGACGCATTCGGGCTGTCGGCATTTTACGCCTGGCTTTGAGCGCAACTTGCCGGACTCGCTTATTCAAGCCATTGCTAAAACGGGCGGCGTAGTACAAGTGCCTTTCAGCCAATACTTTCTGGGCGGAAAAGTGCGCGATGCCTGGAAAAAAGCGGACGAGGAGCGCGAGGCTCGAAAGATTCCGGAACATGGCCCCGAAGCCATCGCTTTTTATCAGGAATTTGGCCAAAAAAATGGCGAGCCGTTCTGGATTTCAGTCAGCGTCGTAGCCGATCATATTGACCACATCAAAAACCTTGTAGGCATTGATTATGTTGGGCTTGGAAGTGATTTTGATGGCGTTGGCCTGGCACTGCCTCCCGATTTGGATGACGTGGATGAGTTTCCAAATCTGATTGCTGAATTGCTTCGGCGGGGCTATTCAGAGGAGGATGTGCGCAAAATTTGCAACGGGAATGTGCTGCGGGTTTGGCGGGCAAATGAATAAGTTTAATAGTCCAAAGTCTAATAAAACTGTCTTTATGCGCTTTAACCTATTGAGATTTGCCCTTTCCCTTGTTTTTCTTTTACCCGCCATAATTTTAACGGAGGTAAAAGCGCAGGAGGGTCAAACCCAAAAACCCATCACCCTCGAAGACATCTGGCAAAAAGGCACTTTTGCTTCCAGCGGAATTCCCGGGTTCAATTTCCAGAAGGACGGCGTTCACTTCATGCGCTTGGAAGGAACGGCTATCACACAATATGACCTCCGCACAGGCGAGCGTTCCGACACCATTTTCAATGCCGCCGCGGTGAAAAGCGATAATATCAACTGGAAAGGCCGTTTTGATGGCTTCTCATTTAGCGCAGATGAATCCAAAATTTTATTGACGACCAATTCAAGTCCGATTTTCCGCAGGAGTACGGAGGCAGATTTTTTTGTTTTTGACCAGCAAACTAAGCAGCTCTCTCAACTCTATGAAGACAAAGTGGTGTATTTGGATAAGACTCGGCGTTTGGTCAAACAACGCTATGCAACATTCTCCCCTGATGGCTCAAAGGTGGCTTTTGTATCAAAAAACGATCTGTATTTCAAAGATTTAATCAGCCAAAATACGACCCGTGTGACTACCGATGGCAAGCAAAATGAAATCATCAACGGGGCCTCGGATTGGGTATATGAAGAAGAATTTGAACTAGTGCGCACGTTTCAATGGAGCCCCGATGGTCAACACATTGCGTTTCTTCGTTTCGATGAACGAGCGATGCCGGAAATGACGATAGATAAGTACACCGGAGGAGAATACCCTGAACAAATCGCTTTCAAATACCCCAAAGTTGGGGAGAACAACTCCGTCGTAACAGCACATATTTACGATCTCGTTACTAGTAAAGCATTGGAGGTTAATATCCCCGACCGAGAACGAAAAAATGACCGCCTGGACGATTACCTGCCCCGCATGGCCTGGACACCTTCCGGCAAGCTTTGCCTGACCTGGATGAACCGTCACCAAAACACTCAACGACTGCTTTTGGCCGAACCGAGTACAGGCGTTTGCTCCGTTTTGCAAGAAGAAAAAAGTAAGTATTACCTCGACTTGCATGATGTGGTTTTCCTCGCGGATGGTTCAGGTTTTGTGATGCAGAGCGAAAAGAGTGGCTTTAATCACCTCTACAGATATGATATGTCGGGCAAGCAAGTGTCAGCTTTGACCAAGGGCAACTTTGATGTGACTGCTTTTTACGGTATAGATGAAAAAAATGGTAAGGTCTATTTTCAAGCAGCGAGCAAAACGCCTATGGCCCGCGAGCTTTTTGAAACCACCTTGAAAGGTAAAAAATCGAAAAAAATAATAAAGCCAGAAGGCACAAACGACGCGCAATGGAGCAGCACGTTCGATTATTTTGTCCATAGTTTTTCTACGGCCAATACGCCGCCTCAGTACGCGGTATGCGACCGAAAAGGGAAAGTGATTCGCAGCTTGGAACAGAACGCCGAGCTTCGTAGGAAGCAAGCTGAATACGGTACAATTCCAGTTAATTTTTTTGATTTTAAGACCTCGGAAGACATTGAGTTGAACGGCTGGATGATCAAACCGACCGCGCCTGAATACAAAAACCAGAAACTCCCTGTACTGATGTTCGTATACGGCGGCCCTGGAAGTCAGCAGGTAACGGATGCCTGGAAAGGGTCAAATTACTGGTGGTTTCAGATGCTCGCGCAACAAGGATACGTGGTGGCTTGTGTGGACAATCGTGGCACAGGAGCACGCGGCGAAGCATTTAAAAAGATGATTTACAAGCAATTAGGGCATTACGAAGTGATAGACCAGATCGAAGCAGCCAAGCATTTGGGTACCCTCGATTTTGTGGACGCGGAGCGCATTGGCATTTTTGGCTGGAGCTATGGCGGCTATATGAGTACCAATTGTATCCTGAAAGGTAACGATGTTTTTAAAGCGGCTATTGCCGTAGCCCCAGTAACGAATTGGAAATGGTACGACTCGGTATACACCGAACGCTATATGCAAACACACGAAGAAAACGTGGAAGGATATGAGGAAAACTCGCCTACAAATTTCGCTGAAAAATTAGAAGGCAATTACCTGCTCGTACATGGCCTTTCCGACGACAATGTGCATTTTCAAAACACTGCCGAGATGGCCAACGAACTGATTGCCAAGAACAAACAGTTCGATACCATGATTTACCCCAATCGCGACCACGGCATCAACGGAGACCATGCTCGTCTTCACCTTTTTACGTTGATGACGAAGTTTTTGAACGAGAAATTGAAGGATAAGAAGGGAGGGAATAAGGGGGCGCGGCCATGAACCCGCGCTTTATTCTTTTTGAAACCCAATCGGGCGACGATTCTCCCAAACTGCGGGGCTGCTTTGGAGTGCGTCGATTTCATCCGCACGGCTCTGATTTTCTTC
>JBBQLD010000271.1:0-6595 GCA_038327555.1 Chitinophagales bacterium | reverse complement strand
TACGATCTATACGGCCGAGTGGTGAAAACGGTGCTGCTCCGGGATTTTGAAACTACAGTACCTCTGTCAAACCTGCCATCGGGTATGTATGTATGGCAGTTGCGCTGGAAGGGTGTGGCTACGCAAAGCGGGAGATTGGTACGGACAAAATGAGTCAAGTCTTTGGTAAAATCGAAGTGCCGGAGCGATGCTTGATCGCCCCGGCATACCCACCATGCGCTACTTACTTTTTGCCTTCATCACCCTCTTTTTACTCTCCTGTGAAAAAGGACTGACCGATGAACAACAACTTCAGTCCGATATTGAAAAAATCAAGGATTACCTGGCCGATCACAACCTGACAGCCGAATCAACCGCTTCTGGTTTGCATTACATTATCACTACTCCAGGCTCAGGTGGCCATCCCACACTGGCAAGTATGGTTACAGTCAATTATGTCGGCAAGCTTTTGAAAAACGAAAAAATCTTTGATCAAACCACGGGCACGCCGCGCACTTTTCTGCTGGGAAACCTCATTGAAGGTTGGCAGGAAGGCATTCCATTATTACAAAGAGGTGGAAAAGGCACCTTCTTCGTGCCTTCCGCATTGGGGTATGGCCCAAGTGGTTCAGGAGGAAGTATTCCTGCCAATGCGCCGCTTATTTTTGAGATCGAGCTGGTTGATTTTTAAAAGAAATGTAGGGGCCATTGTTAAATTTTATCGCGATGCTTGGCCGTTAGGATTTTGTTTAGTACCCTTGTCTCGCTTTTGCTCCGATATTTCTCAATTGTGCGCACAGGAGCAGAGTTGATGCTTTCCTTTAATCCTTTCCTTTTAATTGCTTCGACCAAATCCCTTACTTGTGGCAGTTTTATGAAAAGTTTACCTGTTCCGGAGCTCGGGACGGGTGATTTGTCACTATTTTTCATTTACTATACATTTTTACTCAATGAAACAATTTTTTATTTCACCGCATCACCGCATCACCGCATCACCGCATCACCGCATCACCGCATCACCGCATAAAGATCTTAATGCTTGTGACTGCGCTGTTTGTTGGAAGCCAATCGAATTTGTTTGCACAACCTTGCAGTCCATTTGCAGACTTCACCTATACTGTTAATGGATGTGATGTGGAGTTTACACCTAATACTTTTGGACCAGGCATTTTACATTTCTGGACATTTCGAACCTTTGATTCCGGCGGATTTCTTACGTCAGCATCAAATATTGAGACTCCAGTTCATACATTTGGAGATGCTCCTCCAGGAATTAGAGTTATAACACACACTGTTACAATTGCTGGCGTGATCTACACCTGTACAAAATATATTACTGTAAATTGTAACTCCGGTTGCTTGGAAAGAGATTTTATTTATGTGGTGAATGGTTGCACTGTCAACTTCTCCTCTACGCTAGGTGGAACCTGGTTCTTTGGCGACGGTAGTTCTTCAACCCTGCAAAATCCAACACATACCTATGCTGTCAGCGGGACCTATATTGTCTCATATACCAATGCTTATAATGGTAATACTTGTCGAAAAACTATACGCGTGGTTTGTGACCAAGTCACACCTTGTTGTACAGCAGCATTTACAGGAGAGGTAAAACGGGAGTGCAGTATACTAAACCTGTCTCTTGGCGCAGAATGTACAACTTCTGGCACACACCTATGGACTATTATGCCTATTAATTCAGGTACATGCATAAGCTTATCTAATTTTTTTCAAGGCATGCCTACTCAGGGCATGATTCAGATTACCAATATTAACACTTGTGAGGTAACAGCTTTAAGAGTAACCCATCAATTCACTTGTTCCAACGGAACAGTTTTAACCCAAACGCAGGTCTTGCCCATACAAGATCAAGGTATATTCATTGGAATAGATGGAGCCACTACACCTTTAACAAATTATAATTGCGTGCTACCCGGTTCCCTCTACAATGGCGCTTGCACGGTTTATTCTAGCGGTATTGTTACGGTGGACAAAGTTTTCACCTTTTCATCAGCTAATGTGCGCGTTCAGCCAGGGCTTTCAGGGTTTGATGTAATAAAGAACTTTACACTGAATCAAAATACACTAGTTAGCGGCAACGCAGAACCGGAATGTAACTGCTTGTGGAGGGGCATATATGTATATGGAGCAAACACAATGACCACCGGGTCTGATGCGTCCATTCAGGACGCACTGTATGCAATTCGCGCGCATTTTAAAAACACGCTGGACATTAGAAAAACATTGTTTGCCCGGAATTACATTGGGATTCGTGCAACAGATGGAGGATTTCATTTGCCTTTCTTTGAAGAGAACAGATTTGATGGCAATGGACCTTTGAAAAACATTTGCAGCTTGGAGCCTTTAAATGATGTTGTAGTGGCACAATTAGGGTCGAGTTGGTGTGATATTGCAGTGCCATATCAATCAGGAGGTGGATTTGCAGGGATGTATTTAAGAGATGCTGGAAATGTAGGACTTCCGCCACTGGCTTATGCTCAGCAAAATTTGTTTTATAATCTAGCTGTTGGTATTGATGCGAACGATACTGAACTAAGAATAATACGAAATAGTCGCTTTCAAAATATCTCTCCTTCTTCATTTGCTTACGATATTCCTTATGGGGGTATGGCAATTAGGTATGTAGACACAGATAATCAGGGAATAAATGGTTTTCTTTTTACTGGGAATGGTAAGTTTTACGCAGGAGCTCCTGATTTTGATAATTGCATATTCGGCACCTTTATAACTTCAAGAATTTCTGCGTCTGTGTATACTGGGACTAGAGTAGCGGTAAGTAATTCTAGATTTTTAGGCGCTCATAATGGAGTGTTTTTGTCCAATAATTGCGGGCTGAATGGTACATTCACGGGAAGTAAAAGTACTTTCTCTAGAGGAGGAATTTGGGATAATTACATTGAAGTCAATCCAAGTACTGGAGACCAATATATAACAATTGTTATGCCCCTTACAGGGATTGCGCTTACAGATTTTGATCCAGGACAATCTGCACCTGAAATATGGCAAAATACGATAGATGTTAATCAGGATAATACTTGTGGCGCTTCTTTTGGGATAAGAGCTTCGGGCTTTACGTTGTTTGGTCAATCTTTAGACCAAGTTGACATAAATAAAAACGAAGTCAATCTCAATGCTGGGCTTACAGGAATTTCGCTCTCAAACTATGCCGGTGCATGGGTACACGATAATAGTGACAATGCCTTTCCAGGAGCAGGAGTATTCTTAAATTATCAACATTCCCATCTTCCTCAAGACTGTGGGAATCTGGTAGACTTTAGCATAGGAATTGCCTCAATTGCAGGATTTAACAACTTGGTTGGATGCAATGATGTTTTGTCTACACCTCATGGAAATCATGATTTAGTTGTTGTTAATCATAACAACGGCACTTTCGTGCAAAACTTTCTGGATGGTGGCCGATTTTGTGCCAGATTATCTGGTGCTGGTTCGGGTACACGTTTCGCTTGCAATACCATGTCAGGTTACACTGAGAATGGACTTCTATATAATGGAGGTTCTAATATTGGGGCTCAAGGTGCCACTTTTACTATGACTCATGGAAATGTATGGGTGAATTTTAATCCTGCTTTAGATGATGCATTTATTGATCTTACAACTACCATCCCTCTTAATTCACGTTTTTATGTAAGAAATATTGCAGGAGAGATACCCATTACTAATAGTCCTGGTTGGTTTACTGCCAATGTTCCCAATGGTATTACCCCAACTTGTTATTATGATTGCCCGATTACGTCCCCTCAATTATTTGTTTCAGAACTCACTTCAGGAGATAGCTCAGTTGCGTCTGAAACTATTATCTATGGTTATTACCCAGAAACTTCTGAGTGGATAGGTAAACGTAATCTGCTTGAAAAATTGGCGCAAAACCCTTCCCTTAGCACAAATAATTCTTTGATGACGGGCTTTACGACCAATCTTCAAAATACGGCAATGGCGCGTTTAATGGATGCAAATAGCAATATTAACAGGATTTTTGCTCTGACTAATACACAAAAAAATGATCTGGAATCCTATGCCCAAATAACCACGGCTCTGTTATTGCAGTTGAATTATCTTGATTCATTGGCCCATTCGGGGTTAGACATGGAGACTTTGGAGGTGAACAATACTCAGCATGACAGCCTGGCATCTCTTTTAGAAGAAGTTCAACATACTTCTGATTCCCTTGCCCATATATTGACAGTACAAAGGTTGAATGAGGGGTCCGGTGCGCTTACTGATTTGGAAAACATCTTGCCGTCGAATGTTTATGAAACCAATGAAAAGTATGTACTTGAAACCTATCTAAAAGCGCTAAATTCGAACAATCAACCTTCAGCCAATACTATTGACAGCCTTTATAATATTGGTCTGGAATGCCCCATGATCAATGGCCCATGTGTTTACAATGCACGAGCACTGTATGAAAAATTTACAGGGATCATTTTGCTGGATGTGGATTGTCCTGCGATTGAAAATCGTTCTGATGGAAATGACAAACCTAAGAACACTATGTTTTCGGACATATTTCTGTATCCTAACCCAGCAAATGATGTATTGGTACTGAAGTTACCAGAGAGTGCTGAATTTGGGAACTACCAATTAAGCATTTCCAATACCTTGGGAGAGGTATTACTAAATGTACCAGTCTATTCTGTTGAGCACCAAATATCAACAAGCCACTGGCCAAACGGGGTCTATTTTGTAAAAATTATACAGAATAACACTACAGTCATGACTACTTCCGTATTCATCCAACATTAAATTCAATTAATTAAACGATCTGGGGGCATTCGACACCGAATGTCCCCAGACTTATTTTTATACAATCATGAAAAAGTTCTTGACTTTGACCTTGTGCATGATGACCAGTTTACTGTACAGTCAAAAATACGATTATATTTGGCTAGCAGGCGCTTATATTCCTGATGATACTTTATCTGGAAATTTTACCTTGAATTTTGGCACTTTCCCACCGTTGGTTGAAAAGATGCCGGATAGTTTAGGGACGCGTTGGGCAAGCATTGCTATTTCTAATTACAAGGGTATATTACAATATTATTCAAACGGCTGCATAATTCGTACTAGAAACCAAACCACAATGGAAACCGGAATTATCAACGGAGGCCCTGGCAATGCAGTTTGGGATAACAGTTGCGGACCCAATGGTTTCGGCGATTATTCAGCTCCGCAAGGGATACTTGCTTTGCCATTTGAAAATGGCGTTCAAGAGATATTCCACACCCGTTTTACGTTTTTCCCACCTGCGCCAAGCACTAGATGCGTATTTGACGCTTTATTATTGTCCCGGATAGACTTGAACGCCAATCAAGGTCTGGGCAAAGTGATTTTTAAAGACTCGGTGCTAGTACAAGGCTGTTTACAAACGGCCTGTGCCAATCGTCACGCCAATGGACGGGATTGGTGGGTACTACTCCCTGATAATGTCAACAACCGCTTTTATCGCTTTCTTTCTACACCGGATGGACTGCAGGGGCCTTGGATACAGGAAATTGAAAACCCAACTACTGTTGATACATTCTATTATGGTGGTTGGAATGAGTTTTCACCCGATGGAGAACGCTTCCTCATCAACGACATCCAAACGGGAACAGCCATATATGATTTTGACCGTTGTACAGGTCTTTTATCAAATATAAAATTTATTCCGGCTGAGATTGATATTTATGGATACGGATATCCTGCGGCATTCTCTCCAGATAGTCGAATGATTTATATTGTTAAAGGTTATTTTAATAGGATAGAGCAGTTTGATCTTCATGCAGCGGATATAGTGTCCTCGCGAACAACAATTGCGACTTGGGATGGTTATTTTGACTATTTTGAACCTAATGGGCCTTTTCTTAAAACAAATTTTTGGTTTTTTAAACACGGACCGGATGGCAAACTTTACAGTTGTGCAGGAGAATCAAAGTTCATGCACATCATGGATTTTCCGAATCGAAAAGGAGCGGGTTGCAAGTTTCGACAAAGAGCGATTGAATTGCCATACTATAGTTTTGGCACTAGCGCCTACTACCCCAACTACCGCCTCGGCCCTATAGACGAATCCTCCTGCGATACCCTGGGGATCAACAATCTCCCCGCAGCGCTATTCCGGTACGATATAGAGGACACACTCAGTCCTTTAAATGTAACCTTTACAGACGTTTCTTCCTACCTGCCCACTGCCTGGCATTGGGATTTAGGGGACGGCGCCATGAGCCAGGACACCAATCCTGTGCATGATTATGTGCTACCAGGCACTTACAATGTGTGCCTCATTGTCAGCAATGCTTATGCGGCGGATACTTTTTGCCGGGAAGTATCGGTAGGTACGTCGGGCATTCACGAGTTGCCCGCTTTGCCGCAGGTACGGGTGGCCCCCAACCCGTTTTCAACGGAGATACAGGTGCAACTGCCTGCTTTGGTGGGTGTGTCACCACAGTTTGTCTTGTACGATCTATACGGCCGAGTGGTGAAAACGGTGCTGCTCCGGGATTTTGAAACTACAGTACCTCTGTCAAACCTGCCATCGGGTATGTATGTATGGCAGTTGCGCTGGAAGGGTGTGGCTACGCAAAGCGGGAGATTGGTA
>JBBQLD010000270.1:0-6600 GCA_038327555.1 Chitinophagales bacterium | reverse complement strand
TCTGCCTTTTTGGAGGTGTACCTACCTGGCTTATCGTGTTATTCCGCATGATTTTGGAAAAGACCGGCAAGCAAAATATGCTTGAAGTTTGGCCGCACTTACAAGCTTACATGCATGGTGGCGTCGGTTTTGACCCTTACCGGGAAACATTCCGCGAACTGATTCCTAGCGGAGATTTCGCGTATCAAGAAGTGTACAATGCTTCGGAAGGTTTTTTTGGCGCACAATGCGATTTGAGTAAGAATGATCTGCTCTTAATGGTAGATAATGGGGTCTTTTTTGAGTTTGTGCCCACTGGAGAGTGGAATAAGGAGCACCCCAAAACTGTACTGCTGCCTGATGTAAAAATTGGAGAAAACTATTCGGTGATGATCTCTGCCAACAATGGTTTGTTCCGATATGCGCTGGGAGATACCATTACATTCACGCGTCGCTACCCGTATTGTTTCCAAATTACGGGGCGCACCAAGCAGTTTATCAACGCATTTGGCGAAGAAGTAATGGTCGGAGATGCAGACAAAGCCCTTGCTGATGCCTGCCGCCAAACGAACGCTGCTGTTACGGAATATACAGCTGCACCCATTTATTTTTCCGCAGAAAAAAAACGTGGTGGACACGAATGGGTTTTGGAATTTGAAAAGGAACCTGCTGATTTAGAACGATTTAACCAAGTCTTGGATGAATCCCTGCAACGCATCAACTCCGACTATGAAGCCAAACGCTATAAGGGTATGGCGCTTGATCGGTTGTTGATCAACCCCGTCCCCAAAGGCACTTTTATCCGCTGGATGCGTGCCAGGGGTAAATTTGGCAATCAAAACAAAGTGCCCCGCCTAGCCAATCATCGCCAGTATGTGGAAGAGCTCATTCGCTTTGCGGCTGATGGCGAACGTGCTACTTTCTAATGCTCCATAAAACTGTCCTGTACTACAAATTCAAGTATTTTCCATGAAAAAATTTCGCGCTCTTTTAACTGCCATAGTCTTGACAATTATTGGTTTATTGCTTACTCCAATTGGTGCATTTGCCCAACCAAAAATTCAACTGGTCAATTTTGCCAGTGGTTTTGATCTCCCAGTGGATATCACACATTGTGGAGACAGTCGCCTCTTTGTGGTAGAGCGCGATGGTGTAATTTGGGTACTTGATAGTCTTGGAAACCGCCTCGATACATTCTTGAATATTGATCCAAGGGTCAATTCCGGACAAAACGAACAGGGGTTATTGGGCTTAGCATTTGATCCAAATTATGCCGTAAACGGTTATTTTTATGTAGATTATACCAAAAACGGGAGTGGGGACACACGGGTAGCGCGTTTTTCGGTTAGGCCAAACAACCCGAATGAGGCAGACCCCAACTCCGAATTGACTATCCTTGAACAAACCCAGCCCTATTGGAATCACAACGGCGGTTGCCTAAAGTTCGGTCCCGATGGATTTCTATATATAAGCCTTGGTGATGGCGGAAATGGCGGAGACCCGCAAAATTACGGGCAAAACAAAAAGACCTTTCTGGGCAAAATTCTCCGCATAGATGTACGGAACAGCAATGCCTCACAGCCCTACGTAGTGCCTTCCAACAATCCCTTTGTGGGCAATTCGGATTATTTTCCTGAGATCTGGTCTACCGGCTGGCGTAACCCCTGGCGTTTTTCATTTGATCAGCTCACCGGCGATATGTGGATCGCTGACGTGGGTCAGAATCTGTGGGAAGAAGTTGATTTTGAGGCAGCTAATACACCCGGCCTGAATTATGGCTGGCGTTGTTATGAAGGCACGCACAACTACAATACGAGCGGATGTCAGCCAGCTAACAATTATATAAGTCCATTTTTTGAGTATTCGCACAGTGGGGCCAACGGTTGCTCTGTGACTGGTGGCTTTATTTATCGGGGCAACAAGTACCCCGATCTGTATGGCTGCTATCTTTTTGCGGACTATTGCAGCGGTCGTTGGTGGTACACCAGGCGCAATGCCAACGGTACCTTTACTACTAATATTTTGGCGAATTTAGGAGCCTACGAATTCAGCACCTATGGCCAAGATCGAAATGGCGAACTTTATGTAGCGCTTCTTTCTTCGGGCAAAGTGCAGAAAGTGAAGGAGTTGTGTTCGCCTTTTCAAGTTTCCGGTTTAGCCAGCTCTGTAGTTTGTGCTGGCGCTATGGCTGGCGAGATCAATCTGACGGCTACTGGCTCCACGGGGTCAGTAACCTATACTTGGTCTAACGGAACAACAAGCCAAAACCTCAGCGGTCTTGAACCCGGAACTTATACAGTAGAAGTCAAAGATGGCAACAACTGCATCCGCCGAGACACCTTTGAAATTGAAAATGGAAGCCCATCTGCTCCACAGTTAAACATGACTGATACGGCCATCTGCCTTGGCAATCCACTTGCTTTTCAGGTTGCCCCTGCTCCTCTGGATTATACTTATCAATGGTATCTGAATGGGGCTACAATACCTGCGCCAACAGACGGCATCTTTTTCCCTGTTGGCACCAGCAGCTACCAGATCCAATTGGTTGGGCTGCCCTGCAATTCTGATCTGTCGGCGCCCGTTGTGGTCAATGTTTCCCTGGTGCCCAATGTCATGCTAATTGTCGAAGGCGATACGCTCAAGGCCACCTTTTATCCACCCAATGCCACTATACAGTGGTATTTAGGATTGGGTAACCTCATACCCAATGCAACCGACTCGGTGCTAATTGCTGAACAGTCTGGGTTATATATCGTAGCAGTAACTGATCCTAATGGTTGCGTGGGTTATGCTGAGACATTTGTAGAAGTGTCTGCTACAAAACTCCCCCATTCCGTCCTCCATTTTTCGCTATCGCCCAACCCGACAGCGCATAATATTGTTTTGGAAATGGAATTGGGAGCCTCAGAACAAATCACCATAACCCTTACCGATAATAACCAACGGCAGATTTTTGCAAAAACGCTTGGCGGTCAAAAAATTACGCTGCCGATTGATTTGAGCAATTTGCCCGTGGGCACCTATTTTCTGAAAATACAGACTGAGAATGGGAATTTTGTACGCAAGGTTGTAAAGCAATGAAAAAACTAAATCTTCTTCGAAATACCCTCTTTTTACTCCTAATCACTGCAAACATCGGCTGCGATCAACTCTCCAAGTCAATCGTTCGCGAGCGGCTGGATTATCATGAGGAAATTTCCTTTGCAGGAGATCATTTTTTGCTCACAAAAGTGGAAAACACCGGGGCATTTCTCAGTTTTGGAGCGGAGATGAGCCCAATTGCAAAGACTTTTGTACTCAATTTGCTGCCCGCACTCGCCATGCTTGGCCTTATTTTATGGCTTTTCCGGGGCGACTTAGGCAAAGGCATGGCCCTGGGTATATGTTGCGTGATCGGGGGCGGAATAGGCAATATTATTGATCGGGTAGCCTATGGTTCCGTGACTGACTTTCTCTACATTCACTATGGTATTTTCCGAACGGGCATTTTCAATCTTGCAGATGTATCCATCACTTTCGGAGTTTTGTTTATTATTGCGCTGCAAATCTGGAGGAGGGAGGAAAGATGAAACAAATGGCTATTTTTGCAAGAAATACTTGACTATGGGAGCACAACCATCTGTGCTTGACACCTTGTTCCATCTTTTGTTTGTAGCGAGGACACTGATAACGGCAAAACTCAAAGTCGCAACATGACCAAACAGGAATACATAGAGTATTGGAAGCAAGCCGCAGAAAAGGATTGGGTGGTAGTGTTAAATTTGTTTGAGAAAATCAACTACCCACATTCGTTGTTTTTTGCCCATTTGGTGCTGGAAAAACTTTTGAAAGCCCACTTTGTCAAAGATAATGAGAGCGACCATCCTCCGAGAACGCACAATCTGGTTCGCCTGGCAAGTTTGATTCATCTCTCTTTTTCTGCTGAAGATTTGCTTTTGCTGGATAGGATGAACGACTATCAAATGGAGGGCCGCTATCCAGATTATCAATTTATGATTTTTAAAATTTGCGATCGCTCACATACCGAAACATTGCTTGGAGCAGTCGAAACAATAAGATTATGGTTACTCAATCAACTGCCCTGAAAATCGCCCAAGACTACCTGCGCGAAGTACGTGCCCTCGGCGTGGGCGTGCAAAGGGCCATTTTATTTGGCTCTTTCGCCCACAATCAACAGCACGAATGGTCAGACATTGACTTGGCGCTGTTTGCCGACGATTTTATTGGCTTGGCGGCCTTGGACAAGGAGCGGTTTCGCAGCCTACATGTCATGCCAAAGTTCATGTCCATCGAAACACACACTTTCCCCACCAACCGCTGGGAAGAGAGGGATGCGTTTGTGGAGGAGATAAAGCGGACTGGGGTGGAATTAGATTGAAGTAATAATATTGATACATTTGAGGTGTGGTCGAAGCTAAAAAAGTCTGGCCTTATGCTAAATAAATGGATTTTTCCAGGAAATGTAGGGATATGGCTTACAGTGAATCCTTACAGTGTTATCGCTGCGCCCCCAAACCAAAAACTCTGCGTCTCCGCGGCTCTGCGGTAAAACTTGAATCACTCATCTTTAGAATATAGTGCTCAACGACTTCGTAATTCGCTTCGCCAACGTAAACGGCACCGGTTCTGCCAGCGCAAACGATATGTTTGCCAAGGCTATCTTCCGCATGGGCATCCCGGTATCACCCAAAAATATTTTTCCCTCCAATATTCAGGGACTGCCAACCTGGTACGAGGTGCGGGTGAGCGAAAAAGGCTATCTCGGTCGGCGCGAAGGCATCGACATCATGCTAAGTGTGAATCCGCAAAGTATGCCCAAAGACATCGCCAATGTGAAGCCCGGCGGCTACTTCATCTATGATAGTACCAAGGAATTGTATAAAGATTTTATCCGCGACGATATCCACTACCTGGGCATCCCCATGATGCAACTGTGCATGGATAAATTTGCCGATCCACGTCAACGTCAATTGCTCAAAAACATGGTGTATGTCGGAGCACTTTCGGCCTTACTGGACATTGAATTGCCTGTGCTCCACCAGATTATCACAGAAAAATTCAAAGGCAAGGAAAAACTTGTAACCGCCAATTTCGAGGCAATGGACATGGGTATCCGTTACGTACGCGAGCATTTTACCTGCCCATTCCCGGAATTTCATGTAGCGCGCCGAGACAAAGTGAAAGACTGGATTATGATGGATGGTAATTCCGCCTGCGGCCTGGGTGCTGTGTATGCCGGTGCAACCGTGCTTTCCTGGTATCCAATTACCCCATCGACTTCATTGGCTGATGCTTTTGGTAAATACGCCAAAAAGCTTCGAATAGACCCGGAAACGGGCAAAAACAATTTTGCCATCGTGCAAGCCGAGGACGAGTTAGCGGCAATCGGTATGGTTATCGGAGCAAATTGGAATGGGGCAAGGTCATTTACGGCAACCAGTGGCCCCGGCATTTCTTTGATGAGCGAATTTTTGGGACTAGCCTATTTTGCAGAAATCCCGACAGTACTCGTCGATGTGCAGCGTGGTGGCCCAAGTACCGGAATGCCTACCCGGACACAGCAGTCCGACTTACTGCTATGCGCCTATGCTTCGCATGGCGACACCAAACAGGTGTTATTGTTTCCAAGTACACCGGCAGAGTGTTTTTCTATGATGAGTGAGGCGTTCGATCTGGCTGAGCGTTTGCAAACACCCATCATTGTAATGACCGATCTTGATCTCGGCATGAATGAAAATATGTCACCACCCCTAAAATGGGATGACAATCATGTCTACGACCGTGGTAAGGTGCTAACTGCAGCAGAATTGGAGGATTCAGCCGAACGTTTTGGACGCTATCTGGATGTCGATGGCGATGGCATTACTTACCGAACTATTCCCGGCACACACCCAACTAAAGGTTCGTTTTTCACAAGAGGCACTTCGCGCGATGAGTATGCGGTCTACACCGAAGAAGGCCCGGCCTACGTCCGTAACATGGATCGTCTGGTAAAAAAATGGGACACAGCGAAGCAGTATGTGCCAGGCCCCGAACTTTATCAGCACGAAAAACAGAGCGCATTTGGAATGCTCTTTTTTGGCACTACCACTTATGCAGCCATTGAAGCAGAGGATCTGCTTAAAGAACAAGGCATTACCTTGGATAGTATGCGGGTAAAAGCTTTCCCTTTCAACCAGGAAGTGCTACAATTTATTGACGCCCACCAGCGGGTTTTCGTAGTTGAACAAAATCGAGATGCTCAATTTAAGTCCTTGCTAGTCAATGAACTAGGTATAAACCCAGCTAAATTAACTTCCATTTTAAATTACGATGGCTTCCCAATTACCGCAGATTTGATTCGGCAAAAAATATTCCAAAGCCTGGTGGGGAAGTTGAACCCGGCTTTTGCAGAGCATGAATTGGGAGAACCTAATTTGTCGGAGGTGAGCGAGTAGTGTATGGAGTGATGAAGCGATAGAACGATGAAGTGATTTGAATTTTGACCTTTCACAAATTTTTAATATCATGACAAAAGCGTCCAAATCAGTCATGCGGAGGAGATAGCGTACTTTTCGCCGTGCTTGGTGTTTTCACCAAACACAGGAATCCAGAGTTAACCAAACCTGAAACACTCACTCT
>JBBQLD010000269.1:0-6601 GCA_038327555.1 Chitinophagales bacterium | reverse complement strand
AAAAATGCCGTTATTGCCAATGGATTTAACGGTTATGTAGGTATTGGCGAGGTGAATGGCACAGACGCCAGCCTGCGGGTGCTTCAGAAGGAAGGCGGAATTCTATTGCAAAATAATAACAATGGAAATTTCTGGGAATTCTCGGCTAGCGCAGTTGATGGCAGCCTTCAATTTTTCAACAGCACGCTCGGAGCCGGATTCCCAGCAGGTACTTTTACCGCAGCAGGCCTTTATGTGCCCTCTGACCGTCGTTTGAAAACGGATATTGAGGCCATTTCAAGTGGCATTTTGGAAAAGTTGATGAAACTTAGCCCAGTTACCTATCGATATATTGCGGAGAAAGCCGATGCGACCCATTCGCTTGGCTTTTTAGCTCAAGATGTACAAGCGATCTTCCCTGAATTAGTGGCACAAAGCAATGACCGTGAAGGAAAAAAAGGTTATTTGTCGATCAATTACGGTGGTTTTGGAGTATTGACTGTAAAAGCTATTCAAGAACAACAAACCGAAATTGAGGCCTTGAAAAAAGAAAATGACACCCTGCGCAGTAAGACGGAGTCGCTTGAAGCTCGTCTGTTGCGTTTAGAGAAATTGTTGGGCGATAAATAGAGTTTCAGTGGAGTATAACCTTGAACTAGTGCCGCATCCAGTGAATGAGGTATCAGTTGGCGAGGCATATTTTTTGCTCAATTAGGCAGCAGAAGGGCTATCCCGAAAGACTCGGGATTAACCGACGAATAACGAAATTGAGCGCAAAATAGGGCCGTCAAATGGTGCGTCATTCACTGGATGCGGCACTAGGGTTTTGTCACTTTTTTGAGCCCGGAAAAGGCTTGCCTGTCAATAAATGTGTACCCTTTTTTTGAAAGGGTACACATTTTCTTTTTGGGAAAAAGGGCATAGCGCGCAGAATAGCTTTAATTGCCTATCCGCTTGTTGGGTGCCAATCGTTCTGTATCCAATGGGTTTGTCATGTCGCAGCGCAGCGGAGACATCCACACGACCCAAGCTTTTTCGGAATCCTTGGCCAAACATCTCGGGGATCATGGCTTGTGTGGATGTCTCCGCTGCGACATGACAAACCCATAGGAAAACATTGCGGTACAATATGCGAATAGGCAAGGGTGCATTTCAAATTGTCGCGTGTTGTAACCCGGAATGATATTGCATGATACACAGGTAAGATCAAAAATGAGTTAAAGCTTTATTTTGTTTTCTTTGGCCAAAAAACGCACCTGAATCTGCAAAATAAGCCCTTTTTTAGCCTCTTCCGTTACTTTTTGAGGCCAAAAAGTAACCAAAAAGCCTCGGCTGTCGAAAAATCTAATCCCCTTTTGCGTACTCGGAGGCGGCGCAAAAAAAACTCGCCGCAACATCTGTTCAGGCCTACGCCCTATTCATTGGTTAGGCTCAAACAGTTTTTTGCTTAATCCGCCTCAGAGAACGCAAAAGGGGGATTTTTCTAAGGCCACTAACGCCTAGCAAAGGATCTCAATCGGGCCGGGTTACCCCTATCAACTACATTGCCCCTACAGGGGGCGGATATTTACTGATTCAGGCTATAAACGGTCAGCCTATAACTAGTGCCGCATCCAACGAATAACCTATGATTTCCATTTTATTCCCCACTTCTCAAATTTACCACAATTCCATTCCCCACGGGATCTTTAAACATTTTTTGGCGGATAGCTAAGGCTTCACATTCATGCCTGCTAAGGCATTTAGGAGGGTGAGCTAAGATTTGGCCCAACTCATCCAATATCTTTTCCTTCGGCTGCCAATAGCGCACACCTTTTTCAAAAATATCCGCTAAGATCTGCTCCTTAAAAGTCGTCAATAAAACGGCAAACAAGGTTCCGGTTTGGTGGCTTTGGTCAATTCGTTGTAGCATTTTCAGGTGCTGCCCCGTTCCAAGTTGACTTGCTGATTCCGTTTCCGAAAGCTGAAACTTCCAGGCTGGAAAAAAGGATTCGATGCTGTCTTTAGAAAAGGCCAAAAGGCAGGTATGGAAAAACGCATCATCCTGCAACCCATTCGTTTTCAGTGTGTTTTGTTGCCAAAATAAAAAATCAGCAAATAACTCAGGTTGATTTTCGATCTCATTTTTTTGGTAGATAAATCCTGGCAACACCTCCTCCAACCATTTGAATTGCAGCTTAAAGTCACCTTCAGGGCGGCTAGAAATCAGTTGCAAAAACGTGTCGCGTAAAACGTTAAAATCTCGCCATAAGTCGAAGAGCTGCTGTTCCGTTTTTAACTCAGTAAGCGAATGGATTACAGCGTTACGCCGTTTCGTCAGCGTTTTTCCAAAATAGCAGTCCATCCTTTTTTGAAGCAACCAATCTTTTTGTTTCTGGACGGGTTTCAAAGCCCATGCGAGTACCCATCCTATTTGGTTATCAGGGGTTTGCACTTTTATCCAAGGGGTTTGATACAACTGAGCACCGACTGCTGTTTGTGATTCAGTTTGGCTTACTTCTCCAAGGTCAACTAACCTTTGATTTTGAATGAGGGCGGAGATTTCACGACTTTTTTCACTCGGATCCACTCGGAGTGAAACGCTTTTAGCACTAACAAAAAGTTGGCTATCAACACTTTGCCTGTTTTCACAACACGGCAAGGGTAAAACTAGCAGTAAAATTTTCCAATCGAAATGCGGCATACCAAGTAAGTTTACGCACAAAACTACGGCAGCATTCTCGCATGAAAATTTCCTTCTTCTCTCTGACGCTAATAAGCTTCCTTTTTTCGATTCAAGTGCTATCTGGGCAAATTTTGGACGATTTCTCTGATGGAAATTTTGACCAAAACCCAGTATGGGCTGGCGACAACGCCAATTTCAAAATCAGTGCCGCTGGAGAGCTCCAACTCAATACCGCTGGCGCTGGCCAATCAGCGCTTTTTGTGGCCGGAAACATTCCAGACAGCAGTATTTGGGATTTTGAGGTTCGTCTGGGCTTCGACCCCTCTGGATCCAATTTGGTTCGAATTTTTCTTCAATTGGATCAGAGTGACCTAAGCTTAGCCAATGGATATTATCTTGAAATGGGCGAAACTGGCAGCGCAGACGCTGTTCGTTTTTTCCGGCAAGACGGCACGATAAAAACTTTACTGGCCACCGGGCAGGCTGGACTTGCAGCCGTTTCCCCCAACCTGCACTTTAACGTAACGCGTACCGCATCAGGAAATTGGAATCTGGAAGCAGCGCCTGTTGGCTCTGCTTTGCAGCCTCAATTCAATCTGTCAGAAACAAACTGGCCAGGCGGTGCTAACCGTTTTTTCGGGGTTCAATGTGTTTATACCGCCTCCAATGCTACCAAATTTTTCTTCGACAACATCAACATACGCCCAGATCTGCCTGATACCCAGCCGCCTGTACTACTTTCGGCAGCTGCCAACGCTGCAACACAAGTTACGGCAGTATTTGACGAAAATTTGGATGCCATTTCAGCCGAAGATCCCGCAAATTACGTAGTGAATAATGGTATTGGACAGCCCCTTTCCGTCAGCCTTGCTCCCGATCAAAAAACAGTTGTTTTAAGCCTGCAAAACGCGCTATTGACCGGCAATTACACCCTTCAAACCAATGGGGTGAAGGATCTGGCCGGAAACTTGAGCGTAGCACAATCAACTGGTTTTCAGTATGTAAAAATAGAATCTGCCAAAGAATTCGACCTTTTGATTTCAGAGATTATGGCCGACCCGAGTCCAAGTGCCGGGCTGCCAGAAGTGGAATGGTTTGAGCTATTCAATCGCTCCTCAAAGATTATTGATTTAGCCACCCTTCGCTTCGCAGATGCTACCGCGGCTCCAGTTGCTTTGCCAACTTATTTGTTACAACCAGATGAATATATCGGTTTGACCGCTGCCTTAAATGCAACAGTATTGCAAACTGCAACAACAGGGAAAGTACTCGGAATTGGCATCAGCGCAAGTATGCTCAACAATGAAAGTGATATGCTCACGCTTAGCGATGCTTCGGGAAATATTATTGACCGGGTTTCGTACAACGTAATGTGGCATACCGTAGCCAGTAAGGAAGATGGAGGCTTTTCTTTGGAGCGTATCAATGTCGGGCTTCCATGCCTGGGTGGCGAAAACTGGCAGTCTTGCCCAGCTACGATCGGCGGCACCCTGGCAGCTCAAAACGCCTCCTTTGACGCAGGGCTGGATATAACTGGCCCTCGCTTATTTAAGGTTTTTCCAGAATCGCCCACCAGCCTTTTGCTCACCTTTACGGAAGGCATGGATGCAGATGCGGTTGAGGATGCAATGGCTTTCCAGCTTGAACCTACGATTGCCATTTCAGCTGCTGTTCAGTTGACTACTGACCGTGTATTGGTGCGGCTCACTTTGGCAAGCCCCTTACAACTGTCAACAGTTTACAAGCTTTGGATTAAAAATTCGGTGGAGGATTGTAGTGGCAATGCATACCTCTTTACGGACACCGTTTTGCTCGGGCTTGCAGAAAAACCTGAAATTCAAGATATTGTGATCAATGAAATCATGTTCAACCCAGCCACCAAAGGAGCCCGGTATATTGAATTTTACAATCGAAGCCAGAAAATTTTTGACTGGTCGGAGTTTTTCCTGGCCAGTAATTCTGATTCGACCACCAGTGTAGTTCAAAGCGTACAGGATAGGCTGTTCCTGCCTGGTGAATATCATGTGTTCAGTAATGATGCAGCTTATGTGCGGAATAACTACGCCAATATTATCAAGAAAAACGTGCTGCAAAACCTCCTACCTTCTCTTGACGATAATGCAGACAGTATCAAAATCTATTGGGCTGGCAATGGACAAACCATCATTGTGGACTCGTTTTTTTATCGGCGAGCCATGCACAATGGCCTGCTTTCTACGACAGAACAGGAAGGCGTAGCACTAGAGCGGATCAGAGTAGAAGGCCCGACCCAATCCGCGGCCAACTGGACTTCAGCTTCTCCCTTAACCACTGGTGCTGCGGGTACCCCTACCCTACCAAACTCCCAATCTCAAACAACTTCAAGCAGCAATTCAGCAGACCTAATTTCGATCCCTGTAGCCCGACTTTCTCCAGATGGAGATGCCTACGAAGACTTTCTCGAAATTTTTTACGCCTTACCTACATCAGGTTACGCTGCCAGTTTAAGTATTTTTGATGCCGATGGGAATCTGGTCAAAAGCCTCATCCGTCAAAACCTGATTGGTACGGAAGGCACTGTGCGCTGGGATGGTGACACAGATGCCGGGGAAAGCATAAAAGCTCGACCCGGCATCCATGTACTTTATTTTGAGATTTTTAGCCCGGATGGTGATGTTCAGCGGGTAAAAAAAACGGTGGCTTTGGTGGGGAGATTTTAGGTTTCTATTATTTCGAACGAACACTAACACTAACCCGGCGATTTTTAGTTCGGCCTTCCTCCGTAGTATTGTCCCCTACCGGATGCTCCTGGCCATACCCTTCTGCTTCCAGTCGTTTGACCACAATACCCATCTTTACCAGTTCTGCCTGCACCATTTTGGCACGACGAGCACTTAGATCTTTATTTTTGGCTGCGTCACCGACATTGTCTGTGTAGCCTCCGATTTTGATGGAAACTGCCGGGTAGGCTTTCAAAATCTCATACACATTAGACAGTTGAGCCCGTGATTTCTCCATATTCAACTGGTCACTGGCAGTTTCAAATAACAGGTGGTCAAAATCGAACCAATTGTCTTTACCAGCTTTAGTTTCGGGGTCTTGAATGAACTTAAGCAATTGCGCCTCAATGCCGTTCAGCGAACCAATCACCTCATAACCAGTTGAAAGCTTGAGGCTGAATTTTTCAATAACCGGAGGCGCTGGTGCGGGTGCTGGAGCAACTACCTCTATTTTAGGTAATGCTGCAACCACAGGTTCGGCTTTGCAATTTTTCAGGTAAAAGGCGATGGCAGCCCCAATGCCCAATAAAAGCAAAAGCGGCCAAAACCAACCCATTCCACCCGTTGATTGCTCGTTCTTAGCACCATTACCACTGTTAGTCATGCCCAACATAGCGGAAATCCCGGATGGAAGAACGCTCATAAAATTTGACTTTTGGCTGAGCAAATAACTTACCATACCGGACGCGTTAAGTCCCTCAGTATTAATTTTTTGGCTAAGTATACCCATCACCATAGGACCTGCGAGCCCCAGCAACGACGAAGCTGTGGATTGTTTAACTCCTGAAAATGAAGCTGTTGCATTGACAATGGCCGGAACTTTTGCCCCGAAAATTGTGCTTAATAGCTGACCTGAAGCATCCTTAGGGTCATTATGCGCCAGGTTTCCGCCACCAAGCAGACTCCCAAGATTGCCGAGGATGGCAGGGTCAAAATTGCGGAGTGCATTGAAAATATTATCTATAGCATGTGAGTCGCCACTTTTTTCGAGCACACCGGCCAGTATAGCTGGCGCAAGGCTACTCACGGCTTTGGAAATTCCTGCTTCATTTTCACCGTATATATTAGCGGCTTCGCCAAGAAGTTCAGGGCTGAGGTAAGTTTTAATTGTGTCTAGAATGCTTGCCATTTTGCGTTGCAAAAATTTGATGGGTAAAAAACAGAAAAAGAGTCTGAAAAACGGCCTGCTAAGGAACGG
>JBBQLD010000268.1:0-6615 GCA_038327555.1 Chitinophagales bacterium | reverse complement strand
ACTGCTGTAAGTAAAGGGGTGAAGCCGCAAGTGTACGATGCTCAGCCAGAAACAGGAAAAACGGTTAAAGCACAGGGGATTACTTCCACTCAGAAGGGGGGGCAGAAAGTTCAAGCCCAAACAGTTCCTGTGCGTAAAAGTGTCGATCCAAACCGCCCTGTGGTGTATTCAGATGGGCCATCAAATGCTAATGATTATGAGTATTTTGAGTCAGAAAAAACGAGCAAAGGCACAAAGCCAAGAATCCACACGGTACACCGTGGAGAATACCTTTATAAAATTGCCAAAATGTATGGCTGTCCTGAGGAGTGTATTCGTATCGCCAATGCAATGCCGTTGGAAGGCGACGAACCCCTTACTATTGGTCAGGAACTTATCATTCCTGAATGTACTTGTACCGTAGATGGCAAAGTTGTTAAAAAGCCCTCTAGTGCTGTTCCAGTAAGACCAAGTGCCGTCAAGAAAACGAACACTACAGCTGAAAAACAACCTTACAGTCCAACAAAGAAGCCACGTGCAAGTATCCTTGATGACTCGGAGAGTCCTGCCCAGTATACCAATGACGATTCTCCAGAGCCGGAGCGTATTAAAAAAACAAATCGTTATGAGGAAACCTCTCTTTATGACGATGAGTCTTCACGTGTAAGTGATAAGAAACCAAGCAGTGCTTCGGGCAAAAAAAAGGACACACCTAAGGTGCCACTTTTTAAAGAACACCATGTCAAGCAAGGTGAGAATATCAAATCCATTGCCGCTAAATACCGTGTGGATGCTTCCGAACTTTCACAGATTAATGGGCTTGATCCAAAGGAATCCCTTACACCTGGAAAGCTAATTTTAGTGCCCATTGAGGAGCAGGATTAAATTTCTTTTCGAGTTTAGGTTGTAGCTTTAGACAGCCGCTTGATCTGAATCCTTAAAATGGAACGAGGGCTTGACCAAAACCATGGTCAAGCCCTCGCTTTTTGTACGGAATTAAACTTTATCCCTTTCCGATACAGTTCAAATCCTCAAACGCCTGCCGGAGCCGCGTCACAAAGGTTTTTTCACTTTCGCGCAGCCAAACACGTGGGTCATAGTATTTTTTGTTCGGTTTGTCATCTCCATCAGGGTTACCAATCTGGGCTTGCAAATACCCGCGTTTCGCATCATGGTAAGCACGTAAGCCATCCCAAAACGCCCATTGCATGTCGGTATCAATATTCATTTTCACTGCGCCATATTCAATGGCTTCGCGGATTTCAGATTGAGCCGATCCAGAGCCGCCATGGAAAACAAAGTTCACCGGAGTTTTCTCCGTAAGGCCAAATTTCTCCCGGATGTAATCTTGGGAATTTTTCAGTATTATAGGCTGGAGTTTCACATTACCTGGCTTGTATACCCCGTGGACGTTTCCAAACGCAGCTGCAATGGTGAAGTTGGGGCTAATTTTTTTCAATTGTTCGTAAGAATACGCCACTTCATCAGGCTGTGTGTAGAGCCGTGCAGAATCCACGTTTGAGTTATCAACTCCGTCTTCTTCACCCCCTGTTACGCCAAGCTCGATTTCGAGTGTCATGCCCATTTTGGCCATGCGTGTGAGGTAGCGGGCCGAAATTTCGATGTTTTCGTGTAGCGGCTCCTCCGAAAGGTCGAGCATGTGGCTGCTATAAAGCGGATAGCCGTTCTTCTCAAAAAAGCGTTCGCCAGCATCAAGCAAGCCATCTACCCAAGGTAGGATGTTCAGTGCACAATGATCTGTATGCATGATAACTGGTACACCATAGGCCTCAGCCAAGGTATGTACGTGTTGTGCGCCTGAAACACCTCCAAGGATAGCCGCCTGTTGACCTTCATTGGAAAGGCCCTTGCCCGCGTAGAAGGCAGCCCCTCCATGGGAAAACTGAATGATAACGGGGCTTTTTACGGCTGCGGCAGTTTCCAAAACTGCATTCACCGAGTTCGTTCCGATGACGTTTACAGCAGGCAATGCAAAATTGTGTTCGTTGGCGTAGTTAAGTAGATCAGTAACTTCCTGACCATGCAGGACACCGGGTCGAAAATGGCTCATTTTTAGTGATGACTTTTGAAGAATGAACAAAAAGTTGAGCTGCCATTAAAAGGGAGAAATAAGCCAAATTTGAGGCATTATAAATCTTGGAGGCAAGCGTTAAAGCAGATGAAATTTGGTTTGGCGAAGGTAGAAATCACAAGCGCAACATCCGTTTTATGTGTAGCTTTTTTAGAAAAAACACTTATTTTTATTTTTTAAAGCCTTGAAAATCAATGGTTTTAAAAATAAATAACATTTCATAGTATACGTATGGCACGGCTTTTGGCATTTAGCAGTAGTCGCACAGTACTAAAAGCGACCCTCCCACTATGAAAAAGAATAAAACGCTCGTCACTATTTTTGCACTAGCATTCCATTTGGTTCTACTTTTCTGGGCTTTCCAGCAAATGAACTAATTCTTTGAAAAAAAGAAATAAAAAGGGGCGTCCATCCGGTCGCCCCTTTTTATTTCCTGGATTTCCAGATTAAAACCCGGAGTGCTAACTTGTCGCGTACCATCTTGCCAACCACCGTATCATACTTCGCATTCTCTAAAAAATGAAGGTCGTTTAGACCATGGGAGTACACGAAAGCTGGTTGGAGCCGCCACCGCTTGAGTTTGATTTCTGCCCCCAGGCCCAGATCAAGTGCAAAACGCTCTTGAGAGATTTTCAGTAACTCGGCGTTATTTTGGGCAAAATTCCACCCCATTCTCCCCCCAAATATAATACTAGCGCGAAGTGGTTTTTCACTTTTCCGCCAGTCAGAAATCACGAAATGTAGCGGGAGCTCTGCATCAACAAAGCGAATAACCCTAGATCCATCAGGCCAAAAGACTATCTTGTTTTCGAGGTACGAAACAGCCAGTTCTGGCTGAAAATATAGCCAGCGTCTAATTGGTTTTCGCGCAAAAACACCCACAGAAACACCTGCTCTTGATCCGTCCGACCAAGCTGCCTGTTGATCCGGCCAACGGGTAGTTAAGGACTCCATACCAAGCGACTGGGTTTCCAGGCCTGCAAAAAAACCTAGCACAAAGCGTTCGTTTTCTTTGCTTTGTGCAAAAGTTTGAAGGGTGATAAGCAGAAGAGGAACTACGGAAAGTTTTTTCATCTGAAAATGCTGGCGCAAAAAATGATCCTTAATACAATGACGCAATGAAAATCTTCCCCATGACACTCATTCGTAGTGGCGGGTTGCCTTTAGGTATATGGACGCTGCTTCCTTGCGGAATACCTGATTGGGCTGCCTTGCTTAAATCTGAACAGACTGCAACGGCGCAACTGCTCCAAGCCTTTGATGAAGCAATTTCCAACGTGCCTGATTCGGCACTTAGGACGGCAGTTTATAATGCCAGAAAAGATTTTTTTCAACGTAGAAAACTCCCTTCAGTAAACTTTGAATCAAACCTTAGATCCGAAAAGAATCTAGCACAACTCTTTGATAGTCTTGCCTTTTGGCATAAAATACAGCAAGAAAAAAATGCGGCAGAAGCCCTTTTTGAGCAAAATTTGGCGGCGAATTACAATGCGCTTCAAACTATTTCTCATCATGAAACATTGCAGCGGGCCTTGCTTTTTGCCAGCCATGATTTGCTTGCCGCACTCCCGGTTTTTGCTGAAAAAAGCGTCGAAAAATTTGACAAAAAGGATCGCAGGACGGCATTCTCCTTGTTGCAATATCTCACTCGAGCGGTATTCAAAACCTCACCCTTGGGGCGTTTTACTACCGTACAGGTTCATAGGCTCAATGCTACTCAAGCGCCTTCGGAAGGGGTAGGGGATTGGTTTGAGGCAAAGCCGCTGGTTACCCCAAACGTTGCGCTTTTGCCGTCCATTTATGAGGTGTTGCTTCGGGAGCCAGCGTTTTTTCAATCCCTTAATGTTTTACTTAATCCTTGCATTATCCAATCCAGTGCTATCATGAAGGGGGCAAGCTGGCTTTATTTCGATGGAGTACAAGAGGCTTTCCAGCAAATTGACCCTGATCCGGTGGCTGATTTAGTGGTAAAAGTACTTTTTGAGCATCAGCGAATCATGCCATTTCAGACCTTAATCAAGTTTCTGGGAAATGAGGTGGATGCATCGCCGGAAGCGTTGACAGCCTTGCTTATTCGTTTGATTGACATCGGATTGCTGGAATGGCAACTACCAGAGCGGGGTCTTTCTCCGAGTTGGTGCGGCGGGCTTTACAATTATCTGGGTTACCTGCCTTCCTCAGCCGTATTGACGGAAGCCGCTTATTTGCTTCAATGGCTACGCACAGGGGCTCGAACGATGTCCTTTCAGACCATAATTGAGGCGCAAAACTTGCAACGGGAGACCCATATTGCGGTCAAATCCTTTCTAGAAAAACATGCTGTGGAAATGCCACCCATCTCGCCAGAACAGATCTTTTTTGAAGATGTGGCCCAGGATCATCAAGTTAACTTGCCGGCAGGAGTCATCGAAAAACTGGTCGGCCAATTAGCTGATTGCTGGCAGCAAAAAGATTTTCATTCGCAACAACCGTTTCGGACCCGGATTCAACTTTTTGCTGCAGATTTTTTGGCGGCTGGAAAGACGATTGATTTTTTGGATTTCAGCAAACGGTTTTTGGAGGCTGGCGGAGCGACGACTAAGGATGACGCAGCTACCTCAGGTACAGAGATGCCTCCACCGCTCCAGCCGGCGGTTTATCCACGGCATAAAGGTAAAGTTGGGGCCTTACTTCAAATTTTTAAAGAAAACGGCGAATACAAAGCCGTGGTGAACGCGATGTTCCCGGGCGGTGGGAAATTGTTTGCCAGATGGCTGCCGCTTTTTTCAGCGGATGTTTCGGCACAAATAAAAAATTGGCAAACTGAAGATGCTGTAGAAACCCTCGCTTTTTCGTGGCAAGGTTGGTCTAACGCCAACTTTCAACCAATACTTTCCAAGATTTCACTTGCGGTGCCAGACGCTCGCGTTGGACATTTACCGGGCGGGCGGGAGATTTTATTGGCCGAGCTTGCCGTGCGAAAAGACGAATTTGGGTTCCCCCAACTGATTGACAAACAAAGCAATAAACAAATTTTATTCACAGACCTTGGCCTCGAAGCCCCCGAAACACGCCCGCCAGTGATGCAAGTACTTTGGCATTTGGGCGTGCCGTTTGTATCGTCAGAATCTTTGTTGCCTGAAAGATTTGGAACTGAATTGGTTGCTGGAATCCGACACCGCCATCGGCTTGCATTCGAGTCCCTGGTGCTCGTTCGAGCGGCTTGGGAACTGCCGCCTGAAGCCTGGGGAACCTTATTTGTGGAAGGCAAATCTCAAGCCGAACGGATAGGCTTGGGGGTAGCGACATTGAAGTATTGGGGTATTCCACGGCAGTTTTTTGGACGTTTCACGATGCGGCGTGAAAAACCGCAGTTTTATGATCTGGATAGCCCGATTTCAATGTTGTTGTTAGAGAAAAACCTGCGGGGAGGATCAGGAAACCTACACTTGACTGAAATGCTACCCAGGCCGGAGCAATGGCTGGGGGATAGGGTGGGGGAGTTTGTGGTGGAGTTTCTGGCTTAAACAAGTGTTATCCCGAATTTTTTCTTGGGTATCTCAAAGTGGTTTTGATTGACGAATGTCGATTACATGATTTTCGATTTTTGATGGGGTGCAATAGCTTAATATTCAGAGAAATCAATCAAAGCTGAACCCTTAATGACTCCTTGATGCTGCAACAAAATCTAGGCCCAGCAAGCGCCATCAAAAATCAAAAACCATTTTTTACTCGCGAATTGTCATGCCGCAGCGAAGCGTAGACATCCACACAGCCTAGGCGCTGTTGAGCATCTTTTGCCAAAGCTTGTTCGGGAAGCCTGGATTGTGTGGATGTCTACGCTTCGCCGCGACATGTAAATTCAAACTTACCCGTCGGAAACTCATGCCAACCCATTAATCAAAAGGTGGTGGACAATCTTCACCATACCAGAAATGTGTTAAGAAAACCCATTTTACATCCCCTTGAAAGTAGTATTCAGCAGAAGAAAACCCATAATCTTCTGTGCGATGAACCACATAAATCGAGTGCTCTTTTGACGATGACAGCCTTTGTACCCTAGTGCAAGAGCGGCTTTCACCGGAAGAGGATGTTGATGCCAAAATCAAGGAAGTTCGATTGGTACCTAACCCGACAAGTGATATGGTAGAGGTGATTGGGCTGCAAGCTTCAGAAGGGCAATCTGTCAGGGTCATATTGACCGATGTTGGTGGTCACTATTGGTTTGACAGGAAAGTAAGCGATATGAAAGTCGTTACATCCCTACAAGATATGCCAGCAGGGGTTTACATCTGCCAGGTCATTTCCCAAGGGCGGCCTCCAACCGCCCTCAAACTGATTGTTGTCCACTAACATTTATCACTATAGGCCAGCCCGCATCAACTCGGGCTGGCCTGTTTTTCTTATCCGCTATGAAAAATTGGTTAATCGCAATTTTAATTTTCCCTTCAGCCCTCCAAGCCCAGTTTCACGACAATACTTGGATATTGGGCTACAGCAACAATGCCGATACAACGGATAGATTTGGGATATCTGTCTTGACATTTCCAAATGGAATGCTCCAA
>JBBQLD010000267.1:0-6618 GCA_038327555.1 Chitinophagales bacterium | reverse complement strand
CAGGGGCACGAAGTCTTTGATAATTTGGTCAGATTATTTTGAGATGAGACTAGGCGCGACGAAGGATTGTAGCGGGCTCTCCATGACTGAGGCGCAACAAAGTATCAGTTCAAAAGAGTCGAACAAACCGTCAAAGACTTCGTGCCCCTGCCACTAGGGCTGTGTTTTGCAGGAAGCATTGGCAATGACGAAGCAAAAACTTGCATCCGCCGTTAAAACAGCGGGTTACAAGAAGACAGGTGTGATAATCAAATACTCTAACATCAAACTCTTTTGTGTGCATACTGTAGGTCAAGATCTGTCCCGTACCAAAGGTCGGGAAGACCCAAGCGCGGCGCAAAATGCCCCAGCCCACCAAATTTGAGTACGAAATAGCATAATGGCCAATAACAACCTCCAATCTATAAAAGCCCGTTTCGGCATCGTAGGCGCATCACCTTCCTTGGATGCTGCGCTCGAAACGGCTACCCGTGTTGCACCCACCGATCTTTCCGTGCTTATCACGGGCGAAAGTGGCGTGGGTAAGGAAGTCTTTTCAAAGATTATCCATTCGCTTTCGGCGCGTAAACACAACGATTTTATCGCGGTGAACTGTGGTGCAATTCCAGAAGGTACCATCAATTCCGAACTGTTTGGTCACGAAAAAGGCTCGTTTACCGGAGCCGCTGGTGATCGCAAGGGTTATTTTGAAACAGTAAACGGCGGAACGATATTTCTCGACGAAATCGCCGAAATGCCCAACGACACTCAGGCATACCTGCTCCGAATTCTTGAATCTGGCGAGTTTATTCGTGTAGGTGCGAGCAAGACCCAAAAGACGGATGTACGGGTGATTGCCGCCACGAACGTAAATCTGGAAGAGGCCGTCCGCAAGGGCAAATTCCGGGAAGACCTGTTTTACCGCCTCAATACCGTGCCTATTCGGGTGCCTTCCTTAAAAGAGCGTCCCGAAGATATTACCCTGCTTTTTCGTCGTTTTGCAGGCGATTTTGCAGAGAAATATCGAATGCAGACCGTCCGCCTGGATGAACGCGCGGAACTTGTGCTCGAAAACTATCGCTGGCCGGGCAATATCCGCGAACTTAAAAACGTAGCCGAGCAACTTTCCGTTCTGGCCGAAGAACGCTTTATCACTGCTGAAACGCTTCAGCGTACCATGCCTCAATTATTCAACCGGCATTTACCAGTACCCTCCAACGGCAATGGTTTTTCAGGTAAAAATGGCGGCGAATTCCAAGAACGAGAATTGTTGTACAAGGTGCTTTTCGACATGAAAAACGACTTGAATGAACTCAAGTCCATGTTTTTCAAACTAGTCGAAAGCAACAACCTGCGGATGCCTGAATTGGGAAATTTGCGTCAAATAACTTCAGGGTTCTCCAATCCCTCGGAGGCACTTTTTGAGGGAAACGGATATTCCCAGGACACGCAGCAGCGCTTTCATCCGTTTGAAAATGAGCGGGTTAAGCCAATTATAATTGATCCGGGAAACTCAGCTTCTAATTATGATGACAGCGAAGAGGAAGACGTTCCACTTACCATGGACGAAATCGAAAAGGAAGCGATCAAGCGTACCTTGATCAAGTACAAGGGCCGTCGCAAAGAAGCCGCAGATGAACTCCATATTTCAGAACGAACGCTGTATCGAAAGATTAAGCAGTATGATTTGTAGTCATTATTAGTCATTAATCGTCATTAGTCGTCATTATCGTCATTAATCGTCATTATCGTCATTCGTCATTATCCTCATTCGTTGGTTATCATTAGATCCCAATACCTCTACGCTGATTGACCCAATGACGGCTAATGACGATCAATGACGACGAATGACGACAATGACGAATGACGACAATGATGAATGACGATAAATGACGAATGACGCCCAATGACGAATGACCATAATAACGCTTAAACAAAGTTAACAATTCCAAAAAGCCAAGCATCGCGTGCCGCATCTCCTGATATTTGCGCGTCTAAACGCTCGATTTATTTCATTCCAAACAGTTCAAAAATACACCTTGAATGAAGCGCATTTGCATGCTCTCCCTTTTTTCGCTCCTATCCTTTTCCTGCCTTTTTGCTAACGGTGATCCTGGTTATAAAATACGGGTCAAGCTCGAAAATTACACCTCCAACGAGCTTATTATTGGTTTTCACTACGGCGAAAAGCAATATGTAAAAGACACTGCTATCATAGGAGCAGATGGCTTTTTCACCTTTGAGGCCGACACGCTTTTTCCACCTGGGGTATACCTTTTGGTGTTAAAGCCAGACAATAATTTCATCCAAATCCTCCTCGACGACAAAAACCAGCAGATCACCGTCACCACAGATGCGAAGGATTCTGTCAATAAAATGAAGGTGAAAGGATCTGTTGACAACGAAGTGTTTTACGACTACCTGCGCTACCTCAACAAGCAGCGCCCGGAGGCCGACACGCTTCGCGCCCAAATGGGTAGAGTAAAGGGAAATATGGCTGATTCCGTGCGTATTGCAGGTAAAATCACAGATATTGACAAGGCAGTAAAAAAAGCCCAACAAGATTTGATCGCTAAATACCCGAGTACTTTGGCTGCAAAAATCGTGAAGGCCGCTATTGACCCCGAAGTTCCGGACTTTAAAGGAGAGGAAAAAGAGGTGGCGAAAAAGAAGTTTTACTGGATACGAGAGCACTATTTTGACAACATCGACATTGCAGACCCGGCCATGTTGCGCAGCCCTGTTTTGCATGGAAAAATAGACTACTACATCACCAAACTGACACCCCAACACCCGGATACAGTGAATGCTGCGATTGACTATGTGATGGCAAAAATGAAGGGGAAATACAATGGCGAGAACTACAAATACTATCTCATCCACCTGCTGAATTTTTATGCAAAGTCAAATATAGTAGGCTTCGATGCTTGCTATGTGCACATTGCGGATACGTATTACTGCCGAGGAGAAGCTTCTTGGACCAAAAAAGAAGATCTCGAAAAAATCTGCGACAATGCCCGTCGTTTAGCCCCAATTCTGATTGGAAGAGTTGCACCGAATATTACCTTGATGGATCGCAACAATCAGCCCCATGCGCTTTGGGATGTGGATGCAGACTACACGGTCATGTTTTTTTGGGCCACAGATTGTAGTCACTGTAAAAAAGCTGCGCCACACATGGTCGAATTTGCCAACAAATTCAAAGAGCGGGGGGTGAAAGTATTTGCGGTTTGCACAGGAGTAGTAACCTCAAAAGAAGACTCAAATACGCCTGAAAAAGTACACGAAAGCTGCTGGAAGGGTATGGATGAAAAAGAATTTAACGACAATCTGTTCTTTAACACCTATGACCCCTATATCAAGAGTCGGTATAAGACGCTGTTTGATGTAACCACCACACCTCAGATTTTTATACTCAATCGCAACCACGAAATCTTGATGAAGCGCATCGGAGCGGAACAACTCGGCGAGGTGATGGAGCAGGTGATGAAATTTCAAGAAGAAAAGAAGAATGGCTTACCCCATTCCCCGGCAGTAGAGCCTAAATCGCCTTCGGTGCAACCTAAAGCTCCGACTCCGACGGCACAGCCAAACGCTCCAGCTGGACAAGGGGCTGCAAAAAACACCTCAGCTATACCGGCAGGGAACAAGCCTGGATTCTCAGTATTATCCAAAGAAGCTCAATCCAAAGAATTGCTCGGGAAATTAACCAATTATAAAGTCGGATTTACAACATTATCGGAGTTTTGGGCAGATGGCTGGAACTTCTCAGACCCTCAATTGGGAATGATCGGGGTAACAGGTTTTATCCAGGAACGCAAAAAAACATCACTTTATATAGGGGTGAATGATTATTCCACGCTCTCGAAGGAGGAGTTGCAGTTAGTTATAGATAGCGGTGATTTTCAGGAGAAAAGCATGAAAACTGCTTATGAAAGTGGCGGAAATGCAATGTCCGACAAAGCTGTGAACCAGTATCGGGTAGAGTTTGAAAATGGCATTTTGTCTTCTATACAATTAGGCAAGTAATCTGACTTAACGAAAAAGAAGCCTATTCGGACTTAAAAATCTGAAGGCGTCAATTTTCTCAGAACATGTTTTGCATTTATGAAAGCGCATAGTTGGGATTACGTGACTGAAAAAAGGTGAAAAATGGCCAAAAAAGAGCCGTATTTGGCTCAGCGAGAAAATCCCCAACATGTTCTTAAAAAATATTTGGAAAAAAGAGGGGCTTTTTTGTACTTTTGCGCCTCGATTTTAGAATTACAAGTTTGCAACAAATTTTCAGCAAAATAGCGTCATGAAAAAAGATATTCATCCGGCCAGTTACCGCGCCGTAGTGTTCAAAGACATCTCGTCAGACGATTCATTCCTCGGTAAGTCTTGCGCAGCTTCTAAAGAAACCACTACTTGGGAAGATGGCAAAGAATACCCACTCGTTAAAATGGAAATCTCGTCTTTCAGCCACCCGTTCTTTACGGGTCAAATGAAACTCGTTGATACGGCTGGCCGTATTGACAAGTTCAACAAGCGCTTCTCGAAATTCTCGAAATAATTCCGAGTTCAAGTTGTGTTTGAAAGTCCCGATAAGCATTCGTGCGTATTGGGACTTTTTTTGTTTTTAAACCTTCCGTTGTTCCTTGCTTAGCGCCCCAAATGCTCCAATTCAGATAAGATACATAAGAAGGTTATCCAGTTGGTTGAAAGATGTAAGTTTGCCCCTGCCACTAGAGACTTTAGCACTCAACAAAACGGATTCTCCAGACATGAACATCATTCTCTTCGACACCGACGCACGCAATCATTTGTTGCCCCTCACGGCCACCCGTCCAATGGGTGAATTGCGTTTGGGAATACTGACCCTTCGAGAAAAATGGGAGCACCGCTTACACAGCAAGGCGTCCTACATCACCCAGGAGTATCTGCAAGAGAAATACCCGATACAAATTGAGGAGGAAAATCTTATCATTAATGGAGGTGTGATGCCAACCGTTGCACTGTGCAAGCGGATAGAGGAGCTTGGGTTAAATGAGGCACTTCTGGCCAATGGTGAGCTTATCGCTGCAAGACTTAATGAAGCCCAGTTCGAATCGCTAATCGGGGAGGAAGAAGTGGAAGAATTACAAGGCCTGGAATTGGAAGCGAACATCCCGCTCATTCAAGTCACCAACCTTTGGCAACTGGTGCGCTTAAACGAACAAGCACTTTTGGATGATTTTGAGCTGCTTACTAAGGGAAAGACTTCCAAACCTGTTTCGGATACAAACAGCATCATAGGCCCACTAGAAAATCTGTTCTTGGAAGAAGGCGTGAAAATGGAATATTGTACGCTCAACCTCTCCATAGGCCCCATCTACATTGGTGCAAATACCGTGATAATGGAAAGGGGCATGATGCGTGGCCCAATCGCAATTGGATCAGATTCAATCCTTAAAATGGGTGTGAAAATTTATGGCCCCTCTACTTTTGGTCCCGGATGCCGTGTCGGTGGCGAAGTGGCCCGTTCCATATTTTTTGCCAATTCAAACAAGGCACACGATGGTTATCTGGGCGATTCCGTACTGGGCGAATGGTGCAACCTTGGTGCAGACACGAACAATTCAAACCTCAAAAACAACTATTCCGAAGTAAAACTTTGGGATTACGAAACGGAACGGTTTGAAAAAACAGGGCAGCAATTTGTGGGCCTTATTATGGGCGACCATTCCAAATGTGCCATCAACACGATGTTCAATACGGGGACTGTAGTTGGTGCATTCGCCAATATTTATGGTGCTGGATTTCCCCGCAATTTCGTCCCTGATTTTTCATGGGGAGGCCCGGATGGCTACCGTACCTATAAATTTATTGAAGCCTGTGAGACCGCTGCCATCGTAATGGCGCGCCGCGGGCAGGAATTTAATGAGCTCGAAAAAGCCATTCTTTACCATATCTATGATCGGACAGCCAAGTTTCGAGGTTGGGAGAAATGAGTTGAATTCACGTTCAATGCGAAATTTTAACTGAAATTGATCATCGTGAAGGCGTAAATGGGGATTACAACAAATAATTAAAGCTGCTCGAAAAAATGTTTCTGGAAGAATTACAGCCTTATGGAGAAAACGGATATAACCAATGACGAAATGACCCTCCTCCGCCCCGCCGGCCAAGACTCGGCGGGTAGGCAGGCTTGGGCGGGTAAAATTGACGCAATGACAAAATACGACCAACGCGGAGTTTCCGCTTCCAAAGAAGAAGTCCACGCAGCCATCCAACACCTGGATAAAGGCCTGTATCCCAACGCATTTTGTAAAATCTTACCTGACCTGGCTGCTGGTAACGCCAAGTATTGCAATCTCCTGCATGCTGATACAGCAGGAACCAAAACCAGTCTTGCTTACATCCATTGGCGCGAAACTGGCGACCTTTCAGTATGGCCCGGTGTGGCACAGGATGCCATTGTGATGAACCTTGATGATATGGCTTGTGCGGGATGTACAAACGATATTATGCTAAGTAGCACGATTGGGCGCAACAAAGGCTTAATTCCGGCAGAAGTCATAGCAGCAGTCATTCGAGGCACCTCTGATTTTGTAGAAAAAATGAACGAGCACGGGGTGAATCTGTACCTGGCAGGTGGCGAAACTGCAGATGTAGGCG
>JBBQLD010000266.1:0-6640 GCA_038327555.1 Chitinophagales bacterium | reverse complement strand
AAATGGCGTGAGGTTGATGGACGATGAGGTGAATTTTTCCAGTACATCCAGCAAAATGTCTTTGCTGGCCATGTGTCGGATCTGGGTTTTGAGTTTGAATTTATCAATGATTTCAGTGACGTTGGCACTAAACCCTTTGAGGTATTCTTCAAAATTGGCTTGTAGTAGTTGCTGACTATTGGTCGCCGTGTCATGGAGTCGCTGTAATGTCCAAGGACTGGTATTGTAAAAGACATATCCGGAAGCCTGACGCAAGCCATTTTCGTCCCATTCGGTGAATCCTGCTTCGTCCCTTTGGAAGGCCAGTTCTTCCATCACTGCATCTTTGGTGGGTTCAAGCAGTGCATCCAAGCGGCGAAGTACCACCATGGGCAGGATGACATCGCGGTATTTTCCACGGACGTAGACATCTCGGAGGCAGTCGTCAGCGATGGACCAAATGAAGGAGACGAGTTTATTATGGACGGATTTGTTCATGAATAAGGCTTAGAATTTGGGCAAATATAAAAATACCCCTGCTTCTGCATGCATAGATTGTTTCCTCTACCTTCTCCCGAAGGTTTTCTTCTGGTGCTGGGGCTATTTTTTAGATGTTTTATCCTCGTATCGACGAAATTCGATTGGATTTTGAAGGTTTGCACAATTTCAGGTAAATTTCCACCACCCAAAGCGCTTTTTCGCAAGAAAATTTTTTACCCAACAAATACCGATTTTTACTACTTTTGGCCTCGGAAGCAAACTCTATCATTCATTCAAACTGCAGCGCCATGAATAATACGTCTAGTCAAATTGTAGTAGTTTATCGTCGCAAAGAAGGTGGAACCGACTTGCGTGAACTTACCAGCAACGTCTTCCTTACCGTTCAAATGCTTGAAGCTCAAGGATGTATTATCATCGACATCATTGATATTGGCTTCAAAGGCAACTAAACAGGATACTGAGTCGAACAAAAAAAGAACCCACTTTTGCTTACCAGGCAGGAGTGGGTTTTTCTTTTGCCCTTTGTAACTACTTTTGTCGGATTATTCATAGCCCTGAAAAATTATTGAGCAAATTTTTCCATGCCTAAGCGCAGCAAAAAAGATCTCTCCGGCGAGCAATTTGGCAATAAAGTCTGGCAAACCCTGCGCTGCTTGAGCCATGAGGAGCACATTAGGTTGCTTAGATTTTTGCGTTCTCCATACTTCATCATGAGCAAAATGATGGCCCCGCTTTGTGACGTGTTCGTAAAACTGATCGAACGTGGCGATGAAGGTTTTGACCGACAGCAGGTGTGGCAAAAAGTTTACCCGGGTGCGCCTTTTGATGATGTAAACTTTCGAAAAAATTGTTCCGATTTACTCCGATTGATCGGGGTATTTATGGCCCAGGAAATGACCGCCTCGGATGACGCCAAGCAGTCCATTGGTACCCTCAGTTATGCAGTTCAACACCGGGTGGAACCGCTGCTCCCAACGGTCTTGCGCCAAGCACGGGCGATAGTAGCACAAAAGCCTTACCGCTCACTTGATGATTTCCTGAACGCTTATTCCGTTGAACGCCAATATTATGCGATGATGGAATTTGATGTAAAGGTCAATACGCGCGCAAATCTGGAAGAGATATCTCAACAACTTGACCTTTTTTATTGGATAGAAAAGCTCAAACTATTTAGTGCGATGCTTAGCCAGCAGCGCACCGGAAATTACCAGTATGATCTCAAATTCATGGAGCAAATTTTGGGGTTTCTACGTGACTATCCGGTGGAAGAGGTGCCTGAATTAGCCATTTACTACTATTCTTTTCTTACCTTATACGAAGCGGAAAATGTAGTGCACTACTACAATCTTCGAAGACTACTAGATACTCACGCCACGATTATGCCCCAAAAAGAGGCGATTGAGTTGTTTGATTCAGCCTTGCATTATTGTACTGGAAAGATTAACAAGGGGGATCGGGCATTTCTGCAAGAGTATTTTGATGTTTTTGAGGAGGCCATTCAAAAAGGAATTTTTCTTCAAAATGGGGAATTGGCTACCTGGCGATTCAATAATCTAGCAGCGTCGGCACTGGGTTTGGGAAAATTGGAATGGGCCGAAAATTTTGTTGAAAAGTTTAAGAATTATCTTCCCGCAGACTCTCGTCAAAACACTTACTCCTTTAACCTGGCTCGTGTTTATCGTTTTCAAAAAAAGTACGACGAGGTACTTCAATTGCTCCAAAATGTTGAATATGAGGATATTGGTGTCAACCTGATCAGCAAAATGATGTTGCTCATCACGCATTACGAACGCAGAGATCATGAGGTGCTTGATTCCTTTATTGACTCTTTCCGGGTCTTTCTCAACCGACACAAAAACATCCCGCAACAACGCCGACTCAGCTACCTAAATCTCCTGAAATATACCCGCCGACTTATGCGCCTGATTCCGGGCGACAAATCTGCAGTGGCTAAATTACAAGAAGAGATAACCCGAGAAAAAGCCACTATCGTCAACCACGAATGGTTGTTGGAAAAGCTTGGGGAAATGTGAGGGTATTAAGAAACGCGGTTGGAATAAAGGTACAATTTTGGCGGCCTTATTTTGCTCCCGAGTCCTCGGGATTGCTCGTAAATTTTTTAGACCCACTAAACGCTCTCCTCGCGTCTTGACAGAGACAAAATCGACACCCCAAAATTGTACCTTTATTCCAACCGCGTTCCTACCCTTTTTGTGCCAATGGTTTTTCTAAAAAGAAATAAGAAAAATGGCACAAAACAAGTGTTGCAATGATGGAGGGAACAAATAGCTGCCAATACCCTTCCGGCAATCCACATCTTCCAAATATTGAACGTAAAACCCTGAAAACCAAGGGGTGGAGCAAATAAATCGAATAGGATACTGCACCGAGCCAAGTCAGCATTTGGTGAAAATGTCCTTTCAGTACTATTTTGCTGTTAAAGCATGCGGCAACGGCAGTCAAGGTCAAGATTGAAAACAGCACCCGGTTCCAGCCATAAATCAATTGAAAAGGTTCACTCGTGGTTGGCCACCAAGTGAAGAACAGTGCTGCAAATACTGTTAGGCAAAGCCAATACAAACGCGAAATTCCCTGCAAATCCTTTCTAAATACACCAATACCCATGCCTCCCACAAAGAAAAAGGCATGATTGGCCGCCTGAACATAGGCTTCCCACCAAGCTGTTTGGAGGCTATTTTCCGGGGAAAACCAATAAAACGCGACCCAAAAACCAAAGCCTAAAATTATTCCAAAAAGTGCTAAAAAGCCTGTTTTACTTCTTTTTGATATCAATAGTAGGGTAGGGAAGGCCAAATAAAATACCAGCTCGCAACCGATAGACCAGGCCCCAGTAGCAATGTCTTTGGCAGGATTTAAGAACCCAAATAAACCACTGAGATTCAAAAAGATAACCGGATAAGGGCGCGAAAAACCATCGAGTACAAGGGTCGCTAAGGTAGCGAGCCATAACAAAGGAAAAATACGGAAAATGCGCTTTCGGAAAAACAAACCCCAAGTCCGAAACTGGTGGTCAAGCTTGTTTTCATAAACCAAAGCCAGGGTAAGTCCGCTGAGCACAAAAAAGGTGCTAACCGCATAAACGCCCAGACGGCCTTGAAGCGTTACCGCATCCCAAGCGCCTGTGAGCCATTTATCATAGTGGAAAACCAACACAGCCAAGGCCATGAGTCCGCGCAGATAGTCAAGCGTGGCAAATCTGTCCGGTATCAAATTTGCACGTTCCAATCCCGTAAGGTTTGGCGGAGTGCGGCAGCGTCTTGGAAATGAATACCTCGAATACCCACAGCTTCTGCTCCGGCTATATTCTTGATGGCATCATCAATGAAAATCGCCTGTGCAGGATCTACGGCATAACGCGAAAGTAGGGTCTGGTAAATATCTGGAAAGGGTTTGCGTGTTTGCTCATCACCTGAAACCACAATACCTTCAAACCAATGCAAAAAGTCGTATCGTTCCAGCGCAACTGGGAATGTCTCGTTGCTCCAGTTTGTGAGTGCCAGCAAGCGATGTTCGCCCTGATCCCTAAGTTCACGGAGCAGCTCCACAGTCTCAGGAATTGGCCCACCAAGCATATCCTCCCAACGGTCATAAAAAGTGCGAATTTCAGCTTCCCAGACCGGAAACTGATCCACCAGCAGTTGGGTAGCCACCGAAATTCTACGGCCAGCATCTTGCTCCACATTCCAATCGTGGGTACAAATATTGTCGAAAAAATACTGACGACGTTTTGCGTCCGGAATTACTTCGCGGAAAACGTATTCCGGATTCCAGTCTATTAGCACCCCGCCTAGATCAAAGATGATTGTTGTCATTTTCGTCATTAATCGTCATTTTGTCATTAATCGTCATTATTCGTCATTTTGTCATTTAAGTCATTGGGTCATTACGCTTAATGACCTAAATGACGAATAATGACGAATAATGACGTTTTTAAACATTAAACCTGAAGTGCATCAAATCGCCGTCGGTAACCACGTATTCTTTGCCTTCAACGGCCATTTTGCCTGCTTCTTTCACTTTGGCCTCGGAGCCCATTGTGACAAAGTCATTGTACTTAATTACCTCTGCACGGATAAATCCTTTTTCAAAATCAGAGTGGATCACGCCTGCGGCTTCTGGAGCTTTTGCGCCACGCCGAACCGTCCAAGCCCGTACTTCCTTCACCCCTGCGGTGAAATAAGTGATAAGGTTGAGTAATTTATAAGCGGAATGAATGAGGCGGTTTACACCAGGTTCGCTCAAGCCCATCATTTCCAAAAACTCCTGACGTTCTTCCTTCGTATCCAACTCGGCAATCTGCGCTTCAATGCCAGCACAGATATTAATTACTTCTGCATTTTCAGCGGCTACAGATTTTCGGAAGGCCTCTGTATGTGCATTTCCTTGCTCTATGGCGCCCTCATCTACGTTACAAACGTAGAGTACCGGCTTTGCGGTTAACAAGGTTAATTCTTTAGTAACCAAATACTTAGCCTCATCGTCCATGCTCCCAAGGATTTCACGCACTACACGACCCGTTTCTAAATGGGCCTTTACTATGGTTAGGGTTTCAAGGGCCTTAGCCTCTTCTTTATTGCCCGCTCTGGCTGCTCGGGCACTTTTATCGATCCGTTTTTCTACCGTTTCGAGGTCTTTAAAACTTAGTTCCAAATCAATGATTTCTTTGTCGCGCACCGGGTTTATAGAACCATCTACGTGAACCACATTGTCATCGTCAAAACAGCGCACCACGTGAACGATGGCATCTACCTCACGGATATTGGCTAAAAATTGATTGCCCAAACCTTCGCCCTTGCTCGCACCCTTGATTAAGCCAGCAATATCCACGATTTCGACAGTTGTCGGTTGCGTTTTTTGCGGCTCCACGATTTCGGTCAGTTTATCGAGCCGTACATCAGGCACGATGATAATGCCCACGTTGGGGTCTTTGGTTGCGAAAGGGTAGTTGGCTGCCAAGGCTTTGCCGTTGGTAAGCGCATTGAACAGGGTAGATTTGCCGACGTTGGGCAGGCCGACGATGCCGCATTGAAGTGCCATGGAATTTCTTCGTATTAAATAATTATAAAACAAGGATGTACAGGAACACGTATTTCAAAACATGATTCTGTAAACCCCAGGTTTTTCGGGCGCAAAAGTAGCTTTAATTTGGCAAAAAGAAAGGCTGTGCTAAAACTTCTCTTCCCGGCTTCCCGGCACAAAAGAGCAAATCCAAAATCGAAAGGTTCGGTAGAAAACCTGTTCGTGCTTCAAAAATCTGCGGGTAACGAACCGGGGAAAACCAGGTCGGAAATTCTTGGAGTCCACCGCTAATAGTATCGCGTAAGTCTGATCCGGACAACCAGGTTCCAGCAGGGAAATAAGTGTTTTGGAAAGCGAACTCGCCGGCCCAACCCAGTTTGTTTTTTAATATAAGCGTTTGAAAATCAAGGTTGTAGTCAAATAAAAAAGTCCACTTTTTTTCATAAAACAGTCGGATTTCGTCGGCATAATGCTCAAAATACGGGGCGTTTCCATAAGCGGCCTGAATGCTGCGCCAGTGTTGCCTTTGCCAGGGTTCCTCGTATGAAATGCGTACTTCGCGAATTGGAGTTTGCTGGTGTTTACCTTTTTCAAGCGGAATACTCATGCGTTGTGGTCCATTTGGGCCAGCCACGTAACATCGATTCCGCAATGAACCTTTTTGATAATGTTCAGCCGCATCCAGCACAACTGTTCTTTCTTGCCAAACCACTGAACACCAAGCTATTGAGGGGAGATATTGAGTTTCTAGTAAAAGCATTTTTTAAGTGGTAAGTGTTTTTAAGTGGTAAGTGTTTAGTGGTAAGTGGTTTGGGCGTGTTCGGGAATCTGTGTCGGCTGCCGGATATGCATTAGTGACGGAAAATAGGCAGCACTTACCACTAATAAACACTTACCACTAAACACTTACCACTTAAAAACACTTACCACTTAAAAACACTTACCACTTAAAAACACTTACCACTTAAAATCGGTTTTATTTTAAATCCGGCCTTTTTCAAAAGTCGGAGCATCCCTTTGCCACCGGCTAAATGCCCCGCACCCACAGCACAAAACAAAGATTGTTCGGATGCGATTTCTGCAAAACGCTTGGCCATCAATTCATTGCGTCGGTAGAGTA
>JBBQLD010000265.1:0-6651 GCA_038327555.1 Chitinophagales bacterium | reverse complement strand
AGTGCGCAAGCTTGAAAAGCCTATTGCTGGGCCTAATGTGATCCTGGTCAATGATTTAGCCGCAGGTTTTTATACCATCCGAATTTTGAACAACGGCTTGATGCAAAGCGGGAAGTTGATGGTGGTGCGGAGTTGAAATTGGTCACGCTTATTTCGCCTCCAACAACAAAAACGAATAGGGTTCCATTTTTAAAAATCCTCCATCAGCTTCCAAACCACATAAGCCATTTCGCCAATGCTCAAACATCGGAAAATGGAAGCCTTGTTCCCGGAAAATGCCGCCATACAAATGCACCGTTTGAGCACTAAAATTGAATAAGCAAAGCAATTTTTGAGTGCCTAACGATCGTACAAACCCTGCAACATGGTGATGATGATGCGTATTCAGCCAACTTAAATTCTTGGCATCGGCAACCGCGGGCAATGATTTTCGGATACTCAAAAGTTTTTGGATACCTGAAAAGACGCGGTACTCGATAGTCCCGACTTTTTCTGCTTTTTTGTTCTTTTTCCAGTCTATGATCGGGCGGTGCATCCATCGATTATCGTAGCTTTTGGCTGGATCTTCCAGGTAACTGTAATCATTCGTGTACCCCAATTCGTCGCCATAAAACAGTACGGGTATGCCGCCGATGAAAAAGCTACAGGCTTGCATCAGCAAGATTCGGCGAATAGCCAAGTCGATATTGACTTCATTTTTTTCGTCCAGCGCCTTTTCCAGGCCGCACAAAGAAGCCAGTGTGCCGCTGATTCGGGCATCCTGGGTTTTGGGATTGACAGAAAATAAAGCGCCTCGTGCCGGGGAATATGCCAGCGCGCCGGAGTAATAATCTTTGATAAATTTTCGATGTTCAAAGGGCGTAAATCCAGCCTGGTCAATGGCGGTATCTTCATAGCCCAATCCAATATCATCGTGGCAACGGACGTAAGTAATCCAGGACGCCCCGAAGGGTTTTTGTAAAAGATCGTGTTGGGAGGCCATCATCACCCGTGTATCGCCAGTAGCGAGGCTGTCCCACTGCGTGGCCATTTGGGTGGCGTTGTAGGCAAAATCGCACTCTTTTGCTTTGAATTCATCGGTGCCAAAATATTTCATGATCTCCTTAGGCGCCACAATAGCTTCGCCCAACAAGGCCATTCCAGGCGTGGCGGATTCTACGCATAACTTTATGAGTCTCAAAATGGTATGCACTTCTGGAAGGTTTTGGCAAGTAGTTCCGAGCTTTTTCCAGATAAATGCCGGGGCGTCAATCCGCAAAACATCTACGCCGAGATTGGCGTAAAAGAAGATCGTATTGAGCATCTCGCACAGCACCTGTGGGTTGGTGTAATTCAAGTCCCACTGATACTGGTGGAAGACCGTCATTGCCCATTGATTGCATTCCGCTATATACGAGAAATTCCCAGGCGCACTTTCCGGGAAAATGTCAGGCATGCGCTGGTCAAAAAGATCCGGCAAGCGACGATCTTCATAGAAATAGTAGTAATCCTGATATTTTTGTGCACCTTTTTTGGCTTTCAAAGCCCATTCGTGTTGGTTGGAGGTATGGTTGAGCACAATGTCGAGCATTACGTACATACCAGATTCGCTCATCTGCTGGATCAATTTTTTTAAATCGTCCAGCGAGCCAAAACGCTCCTCTACGGTACGAAAATCCGATACGGCATAGCCGCCGTCGCTCTCGTTTGCCGGACTTTTAAAAAGGGGCATGAGGTGCAGAAAATTTACCCCAAGCTTTTCGAAGTAGTCGAGTTTGCCGGCTAATTGCTTCAAATCCCCACAAAATCGATCCACATACAGACTCATACCTGCAATTTCGTTGCTTAAAAACCAGTGTTCTTTTTGCCCCTTTTCTTCGTCCTTTTGCTTTAGAAAAGTGGGCCGGTTACGCGCAGCCTCGGCTATGATTCGGATGAGTTGTTCAAATCCCTGCGCACAAAGCGGATGTTCTTGATATAATTCATGGTAAAGCGCATGCATGGTAGATGCGTTGGACATAAGCCGCGCATAAAACAGGGTATCATCAAGACCAAGTCCTTCCTGTGCGAGGATGGCGTTAATTTTAGGATGAAGATTGCGGTTGTACACGACAATTTCGTTTTGAAAAATAAAATTTTACCTCATTTTTGATCCTATCTCTTTTGACACAACCCCCTCCAAAGTATCGATCATTCAATGCCCGCCAACGGGCATAACTGGTGGGGCTTCATCGCTATTTACAACCCTCACTCTCAATACAGCCAGCGCTGCAAAAAGCAGTAAAACCCCAGCGGCTTTGATGGCCAGGCTTGGGTCGCTGCTTAAAAAATGTTTGTAAATCATGCCAAATGTGAGGGTTTGGATAATCATGGGTATCACGATCATCATGTTTATGATGCCCATATACACCCCAAAACGTTCCTTCGGAATACTACCCACTACAAGCAAATAAGGCACTGCCATAATGCTGGCCCAGGCGATGCCAAAACCGGTCATTGGAGCAAAGAGTAAGTATTTATTTTCAATCCCTGCAAATAACATTAGCGCAAACCCTGCCACTATAAGACAAGTAAAATGCACCCATTTGGGACTATATTTCTTGGTCAACCACACCAGTCCGAAGGCCGAAAGGAAGGTGACAATATTATACCAGCCATTCACTAAGCCAGTCCAAGCTACGGCCTCTTCGTACAGGGGCTTGCTCGCTACACTGGATGTTTTCCAGACGGATTTGGCGATGCTATGGGTGCAATATTGCCAATAAATAAAGAGGGCATACCATTGAAAAAGATATACCAGGGCAAGCTGCCACATGCTTTTTGGCATATTTTTAATAGCATCAAAAATTTCTATAAAGGGCTGAAAAACACCGTGTTCGTTGTTTCGGATAAAAGCCAGCTCGTCCGGAGTTGGGGGAATTTCGGACGTAGTGTGCATTGACCACAGTACGGAACAGATGGAACATACCCCTCCGACAAAAAATGACCCATAAACCCAGTATGGAATGCCAGAAGCTGATGAGCCAACGATGTTACTTTGGAAGAAAAATAAGGAAAGGTTGGCCAGGGTGATGCCCAGGCCAGTGAAAAAACTCTGGGTCAAAAATCCCAGGCTATACTGTGTTGCAGGTAGTTTGTCTGCTACAAATGCGCGATAAGGCTCCATCGCTGTGTTGTTGCCTGCGTCCAGTATCCATAAAAGCCCCACGGCCATCCAGAGGGTGCTGCTAAAAGGGAATAAAAAGAGGCAAAGACTGCACATGATGGCCCCAACCAAGAAGTAAGGTTTCCTTCGCCCATATTTGGGATGCCAAGTCTTATCGCTCAAAGCACCAATTATAGGCTGGATCAGCAACCCGGTCATTGGTCCTGCCAAATTGAGTAGCGGTAGTTGCCCGGGATCGGCATCCAGAAAGGAATAGATTGGATTGATAGCAGTTTGCTGTAGCCCAAAACTGTACTGGATGCCAAAGAACCCGAAGTTCATGTTGATGATTTGGCTAAAACTAAGACTTGGCTTGAAAGACGACATAAGGTATTTGTATTCAAAGAAGGGTGAAATACAGAATCAAGGGCGGTAAAGTAGGGTGATTCGCGAATGTGAATGGAAAATTTTTGATTTTTGAAAAATTACAAATGGTTTGTACCGAGTTACTAATTAAACGAATACCTTTGTAACGAAAATTCGCTAAATGCGGTTTTTGCTCTTTCCCACTCTAAAAATTAACGATTTTCCTACATTATGTCAGCAGCAGTAGCGTCCAATATTCTCAAAGGAGGTGAATTCCTCATTCGCGATAGCCGCCCCGAGGATGTTTTCATCCCCGAGGAGCTGAATGAAGAGCAGCTCATGGTCAAGCAAATGGCCATTGATTTTCTGAACAACGAGATCGCGCCCAACCGTGCAAAGATCGAAAAGCAGGAGCCGGGACTCACCCCTTCCTTACTGAAAAAAATGGGCGATCTTGGGTTATTGGGTGCGCACATGCCAGCTATTTATGGCGGTACAGAAATGGACACCAATACCAATACTGTCATCTCAGATGTTTTTGGTCCAATGGGTTCCTTTAGTGTGCCCTTTGCTGCGCATACGGGCATCGGAATGTTGCCAATCCTGTATTTTGGCACAGAAGCACAAAAAGAAAAGTACCTGCCTAGTCTTATTTCGGGTGATTTGAAAGCGGCATATTGCCTTACTGAACCAGGTTCGGGTTCGGATGCATTGAACGCAAAAACCCGCGCTGACCTTAGTGCTGATGGTTCACATTATCTCATGAGTGGACAGAAAATGTGGATTTCCAATGCTGGATTCGCAGACCTATTCATTGTTTTTGCAAAAGTAGGTGGCGAAAAATTTACCGGCTTTATCGTGGATGCACACACGACGGGCATCACACTTGGAGCGGAGGAAGATAAACTCGGGATCAAAGGCTCTTCGACCCGACAGGTGTTTTTTGAAAACGTAAAAGTGCCCGCAGAAAATGTGCTGGGCGAAATCGGGAAAGGCCACCTGATTGCATTCAATGCGCTTAATATTGGGCGCTTTAAACTGGGTGTAATGTGCATTGGTGGAAACAAAGAGCTGATCAATATGGCCACCAGCTACGCAAACGAACGCATCCAGTTCGGTCAGCCGATCGGTAATTTCGGTGCTATTCAGTTCAAATTGGCTGAAATGGCCATCCGCAATTTTGCTGCTGAAAGTGCCGGCTATCGCACCTCGCAGTGTATGCAGGACAAAAAAGCGGAAGAATCTGCGGAAGGCAAATCTTTCGGACAATCTACCTTGGAGTCTGCTGAGGAATATGCTATTGAGTGTTCTATTTTGAAAGTTTTTGGCTCCGAAGTGACGGACTACTGCGCTGACGAGAACCTCCAAATCCATGGCGGAATAGGCTTCAGCGAGGAGTATCCTGCTGCACGCGCTTACCGGGACAGCCGTATCAACCGCATCTACGAGGGCACCAACGAGATCAATCGGATGCTGATGGTGGATCAATTGTTCAAACGAGCACTCAAAGGCCAGTTGGATATTGTTGGGCCAGCTTGGGCCGTGCAAAAAGAATTGACTTCTATGCCATCCATGGAACGTTTGGAAGGCCCCTACGCAGAAGAGATTAAAGCCGTTTCAGACTTCAAAAAAATTATTCTGATGGTGGCCGGTGGCGCCGCCAAGATGCAAATGGACGGCAAACTCAACCTGAAAGAAGAACAAGAAGTGCTGATGAATTGCGCTGATATGTTCATCGATCTTTATGCGGCAGAGTCCATGTTGCTGCGCGTCCAGAAATTGTCGGGGATGCAAAAAGAAAACACGCAAGAAGTGTACGATGCCATGCTTCAGGTATTTATACACGATGTAACAGCACGTATGTCCAGAAACGCCACAGATGCTTTGGCTTCCTTTGCTGAAGGCGATTTACTTAAAACCTTCTTGATGGGAGTGAAGCGATTTACCAAATATCCACCTGTGAATGTGAAAGTTAAGCGCCGTTTGGTGGCAGAGGTTTTGAGGAAGGCTGGGGGATGGTGTTTTTAAATGGGGATTTGAGGAGGTGAGGATTTGGTTATTTGAGGATTTGGTTATTTGAGTTCGCCGCGCTTGGGTTTCCGGCGCGGCGAACTTGTTTTAGGGAAGGTTAAAAAAAATTAAGCCTCACCTTTTTCTTACTCCCGGGAAAGAAGTAAATTCATCCAAAAGCCTCCCTAAATGCAAAACGGGTTGCTGGAATACCCAGCAACCCGTTTTGTATATTCTTAGCAAGCTACCCTCAGAACTTTCGGACTAAGCCAATAGAGACCGCATTACTAAACCCTGCATTGAAAGCAAGCTCACCGTCAGCATTCGAAAAACTATCAAAGGCAATGGAGGCGCTTGGAATGGTTTCCACATTTACGGCCCAGCGTTCGTTAAAACTGTGCTGTAAGCCCAAGACCCATCCAAAAGCAGGTGCGATTCTAAGTCTTAGATTATCATCGTCTAAAGAAGCCACCCCTAGATTTACAGCAAATTCAGGGCCTTGATAAAACTCCAGTTTAGCGTCCAGAGACTTACGCTTTTCACGCCCAATGGCAATACCTGCTGAAAAATCAAAGAAATTGGTTTCTTCTGTAGAGCGGAAGGAGAGGCCACCAGAAAAGAGCCGAATCCTGCGATACACGTTCTCCTTTTTCTGCTTCTTAAAAAATGCGCTGAACCCGCTTCCGCCGTCAAAATCAAAACTGCTGAATTGAAGTCCGACTTCGCGCTTTGGCTTAGTATCCTGTGCCAAAAGTGAACCTGATGCAAATAAGGTTGAAAAAACAACCAAAAAAGAGAGTACAAAATTTTTGAATCTCATAAATAGTAAGTTTAGTGAACTGCTAATTAACGGCGCTTGAAAGCATTCGCCGCTTAAAAAATTTAATAGGTAACATTTTTTAGAAACACTCTAAATAATTTCAGGGGCTAAATCGGCCATATTTAACATCTTTGCCAATCAAATAAGTAAAGAAGCCATTGTTCATTTTATCCGCAATATGAAAATCAACCACCAGCCTCTCGGTTCCCGAATCCTTTTGTTTTTACAAGAAAAACCAAGCTTTAAGCCAGTGCTAATCGTCACCCTATTGTTTTTCATCGGGGGCCTGCAAGCGCAAACTAACCTTTGGTCGCCAGTCCCACTGAATGAA
>JBBQLD010000264.1:0-6654 GCA_038327555.1 Chitinophagales bacterium | reverse complement strand
ACACCCCAAAGGCTGAAAGATGATTTTCAAATCGAATTTGATAAAGAAACAGGAGAATGAGGAATTATGAATGAGGAGTGATGAATGATGAATGATGAATGACCGAGCGAGATGTCGCCTCTTTAATTCATCATTCTTCATTTATCATTCCTCATTCACCATTCACCATTCATAACTAAAAAGTTATGGGTCGCAAATTATTATTAGAACACGCCCACGTGGAGGGCATTCATACTTATGACGTCTATCGCAAGCAAGGCGGCTACCGCTCTGTGGAGAAGGCATTGAAAAGCATGACACCGGAAGAGGTGGTGGAAGAAGTCAAAAAATCGGGGCTGCGCGGCCGTGGTGGCGCTGGTTTCCCAACCGGTATGAAATGGTCATTTTTAGCCAAGCCGGAAGGTGTACCCCGCTACCTCGTCTGCAATGCCGACGAATCGGAGCCCGGTACCTTCAAGGACCGTTACCTGATGGAGAAGCTACCCCACCTCCTGATTGAAGGGATGATCACGTCATCCTACGCTTTGGGTGCCAATACTTCCTACATCTATATCCGTGGCGAGTATTCCTGGATTGTTTTCATCCTGGAAAAAGCGATCAAAGAGGCTTATGCTGCCGGTTGGCTGGGCAAAAACATCCTGGGAACGGGTTATGATTTTGACCTGTATGTCAATCCAGGTGCGGGTGCCTATATCTGCGGTGAAGAAACGGCCTTGCTGGAAAGTCTGGAAGGCAAACGTGGCAATCCGCGCATTAAACCACCATTTCCGGCGGTAAGAGGCCTGTGGCAAAGCCCTACCGTGGTCAATAATGTAGAAACCATCACTGCGGTTGTTCCGATTGTGAACGACGGCGGAGAGGAATATGCTAAAATTGGGATCGGGAAAAGTACCGGCACCAAACTCATCAGCGCCAGCGGCAATATCAATAAACCGGGCGTGTATGAAATAGAACTCGGCGTTTCCGTGGAGGAATTTCTGTACTCCGATGAATGGTGTGGCGGTATCAAACGCGGCAAGCGACTGAAAGCCTGTGTACCGGGCGGCTCGTCGGTGCCGATTTTGCCCCATTACCTGGTGACCAAAACAGCGGCCGGTGAAAACCGCCTGATGACCTACGAAAGCCTGGCCGACGGCGGATTCGCTACCGGCTCCATGCTGGGTTCCGGCGGATTCATCGTGTACGACGAAGACCAGTGTATTGTGCGTAACACCTTCAATTTCAGTCGTTTCTACCACCATGAATCCTGCGGACAATGTTCTCCTTGCCGCGAAGGCACTGGATGGATGGAAAAAGTGTTGTGGCGTATGGAAAACGGTCACGGTAAAATGAGCGACATTGATATGCTGGTTGACATTGCTAAAAAGATAGAAGGCAATACCATCTGTCCGCTGGGCGATGCGGCAGCCTGGCCGGTGAGTGCGGCGATTCGCCACTTCCGGGAGGAGTTTGAATGGCATGTGAACGAGCCGAAGTTGTGTATGGAACGGAATTATGGGTTGGTGGGGGAACCGGTGGTGGTGTAAAAGTCAAATACAAAAGATTTCAAAGTGGAGGTTAAAAATTTCGACATTGAGTTTGTAGAACGTACTAAGAGGCTTCTTGAAGACTATGACGGATCTTTGGATTTTTCAAACTTATTGAATTGTACCTTGGGTTTAATTATATTGCCTTTTGAAAAAGGCCAAGGAGGGTCAATATTTGGTACGACTGATTTGACGACTATTCAAACTCAAATAGGATTTAATCTCCACAAGTTTAATCCTATTAAGAGTAAGAATAAGAATACTACTCAATATCATACAGCAGATCTAGACAAGTTTTTGCGAAAACTAAGACATGGACTTGCTCATCAACACATTAAACCTATAAATAAAAGTGGCAAATGGGTTGGCGTAAAAATTTGGAATGAGTGGATGGATCCTCCACCAAAAGAAGTAGACTTAGAGGTGGATTTTACAAAAGAACAGTTTCGGAAATTCGCAATTTTCATTGCAGAATTATACTTATCTCAAAAAACCTAACAACAATGACTGAACAACTCATCCTCTGCAAACTACCAATAAGGTAGAAGTCCTATCGAACTGATCATTTTTTGAAACATACCCAAAAGACCAAACATCAAACGAATCTGGCAATATGCGTACCCTCATCCAAACCGAATTACAAAACCTTGAAAAACAGTACGATATAAAGATATTGTATGCTGTCGAAAGTGGAAGTCGGGCCTGGGGATTTGCTTCCACGGATAGTGATTGGGATGTGCGATTCATCTACATCCACCGGGAAGATTGGTACCTCTCCATTGATGATAAAAAAGACAGTGTTGAAATAATGCTGCCCAATGATCTGGATATGAGTGGCTGGGAATTGCGAAAAGCACTGAAATTATTCAGAAAATCAAATCCGCCGTTGATGGAATGGTTGAACAGTCCTATTGTCTATCACGAAGAAAAAAACGTGATGGCGCAGTTTCGAGGGCTGATGGCAGAGTATTTTAACCCAAAATCATGTCTGCATCACTATTTGCACATGGCCGAAGGAAATTTTAGAGAGTACTTGCAGCGTGACCTAGTACGGACGAAGAAATATTTTTACGTTCTACGTCCTGTGCTTGCATGCCAATGGATTGAAGAAACCGATACCATGCCGCCAACAGAGTTTCAAAAACTGTTCGATAGCCAGGTCAAGGACAGTGAACTGAAAAAGGAAATTGAAAACCTGTTAGGCCGAAAAAGAAGCGGTGAGGAATTGGGAGAAGAACCTAAAATACAGATTATCAATGATTTTCTTCAAGAAAAGATTGAGTATTACACACATCTTGTCAAACAATTTAATCTCAAAAAACAACCTGAAACCCAAAAACTGAACGAATTTTTCCGAATGACGCTGAAAAAATTTGGAAAAGATAATTGATGATCAACCATTAAATTAAATGCCATGACCATAAACATTCCTGATTCCGTTTTGGCGCAAGCCAACATCAAGCCGGACGAATTGCTGATCGAACTGGCAGTCTTTTTATACGATAAAGGGCAGTTTTCAATGGGTAAGGCCAAACGTTTGGCAAGACTTGATCAAATTTCTTTTCAAAAGGAATTGGCGAAAAGAAATGTCTATATTAAATACGACATGGAAGACCTGGAAAAAGACCTAAAAAACCTCGAATCGATGAAATGATAGTAGTTAGTGATACTTCGCCTTTAACCAATTTGATGCAAATTGATCGATTGAACCTACTTAAGGAAATATTTGGCTCGGTCGTTTTGCCTGAATCAGTTTATGAATAATTGTGTGCGATTCCTGCCCAAAAAACTATTATTGACCAACAAAATTGGCTATTTGTTCAAAGACCTGCTGATGAGAAAATGGTCATGGAATTAAGAAAGGAATTGGATCGTGGCGAAGCAGAGGCTATTGCTCTTGCGCTTGAATTGAAAGCAGAAATGCTTATTATTGACGAATTGAAGGGTCGAAACAGGGCTGAGTTGGCAGGTTTGAAAATTATCGGGTTGCTTGGTACTTTGATCGAAGCCAAAAAAAGAAATTTGATCGAAGCCGTTAAGCCCTTGATGGAAGATTTGGTAGATAAGGCAGGTTTCAAGATACACCCCATTTTATACCAAAGAGTTTTAAAAATTTCTGGAGAAGAATAGATAATCATGGCTAAAGTTACCATAGACGGATTCGAAACCGAAGTGCCCGACGGCACCACCATCCTGAATGCAGCACGTACGATTGGCGGCGATATTGTCCCGCCCGCGATGTGCTACTATTCTACCCTGCAAGGCAGCGGCGGCAAATGCCGCACTTGTCTGGTGAAAGTGACCAAAGGCTCTGAAAAAGACCCGCGGCCCATGCCCAAACTCGTTGCTTCCTGCCAGACCACGGTCATGGACGGGATGGAAGTGGCCAATATCACCAGCGATGAAGTGGTGAAAGCCCGCGCCGGTGTCGTCGAATTCCTGCTGCTCAACCACCCGCTGGACTGCCCGATTTGCGACCAGGCCGGAGAATGTTCCTTGCAGGACCTCGCTTTCGAACACGGCGCTGCCAATACACGTTACGAATTCGAACGCCGTACTTTTGAAAAAATCGACATCGGTCCTTACATCAAACTGCACATGACGCGCTGCATCCTGTGCTACCGCTGTGTGTATGTTGCCAATCAATTGACCGACAATCGGGTACATGGCATTATCGGCCGGGGCGACCATGCGGAAATCAGCACTTTTATCGAAAAATCGATCGACAACGACTTTTCGGGCAACGTCATCGATGTGTGCCCGGTAGGTGCGCTGACCGACCGCACGTTCCGGTTCAAAAGCCGCGTGTGGTTCCTCAATCCGATGGATGCCCACCGCGACTGCCCAACCTGCACTGGAAAAGCAGTAGTGTGGATGTACGGCAAAGAAATTTATCGCGTCACCGCACGCAAAGATGAATACGGCGAAGTGAAAGACTTCATTTGTAATACCTGCCGTTTTGAGAAAAAATCGCTCGGTGACTGGACGGTGGAAGGCGCCCGGGAAATCAATCGCCACTCCGTCATTGCGCAGGGACACTACGACGAAAGCACTTTAACCGTTCGCTAACCCATGAAAATGAAGCACCTGTTTCCTATTATAACCCTTTTCTGCGCTGCCCTTGCCGCATGTGGCGATTCGGCAAAGCCCGCAGATAAAATGGCAGCTCCAGGCACGCCTACCGTGAACCTGGACTCCGCAGGCACAGCACAGGGCTTACATGCGTTTTTTGTCTGGTATGCAAAGGCTGGCGAACAGCAGTTGATCGACATAGATTTCGTAAACGATAAAGGGAAACACCCTGTGTTGGATGAAGCCATGCTGGATAAATACCTGGCAGTATTTACCGAAAGCGGTACGGTTAGTCCTGTTTTTGTGGAAAATGAAAAAAAATTCTACCACGCTTGCGCCGAACTCTGGAAGGAAGAAGAATCCGGTGATATACCCTCCGGCTTCGATGCGGATCGCGCGTATTGCGCTCAAGATGGTGATGTGACCGAGTTTTCGAGCGCACCCGTTTCGGCAAAAATATCAGGCGATTTCGCCACTGTACAACTCCTGCTTGATCCGAATGGCCCCAATGGAGGGCCTCGCAGTTTTGAAATGAAAAAAGAAAACGGGAAGTGGCTATTGTCCAAGTTTCTGTGTGATTCAGGGGTTGAAGTAAAATAAATACGAACGCAACATGAACATGATTTTACTATACGATTTTGCCTTGGTCGCCCAAAAAGCGGGGCTGATTGGCGTTGTTTTCGCTATCACACTCGGTGTGGCAGCCTATTCTACTTATGGAGAGCGCAAAATTGCCGCCTTCCTGCAAGACCGTCTCGGCCCCAGCAATGCGGGTCCCTGGGGGCTGTTGCAACCGATAGCCGACGGGGTGAAAATGTTTACCAAAGAGGATTTTATACCCACTCAATCGGAGCGCTGGCTGTTTATTCTGGCACCAGGCGCTTTTATTTTTGTAGCGCTGATGACCTCTGCGGTCATTCCATGGGGTACACGGCTCACCCTTTTCGGGATGGATCTCGACTTGCAGGTAACGGATATCAACATCGGCATCCTGTATATCATGGGATTTGTGTCGCTGGGTGTATATGGTATCATGCTGGGTGGCTGGGCTTCCAATAACAAATATTCCCTGTATGGCGCTATCCGTGCCAGTTCGCAAATGATCTCCTACGAATTGGCGATGGGCCTTTCGCTGATCGCGGTCATCATGCTGAGCGGCTCGCTGAGTTTGCGCACGATTGTGGAGCAACAAACCGGCTTTGGCTGGAATGTTCTGTATCAGCCATTAGGATTTATCATCTTTTTTGTGTGCGCCCTGGCGGAATGCAACCGCGCACCGTTTGATATGGCGGAATGTGAAACAGAACTCATCGGTGGCTACCACACGGAATACAGTTCGATGAAACTCGGCTTTTTCCTGTTTGCAGAGTACATCAATATGTTTATTTCCTGCACGGTCATTGCCAGCCTGTATTTTGGCGGGTATCACTTCCCTGGTATCGATCCGGATTGGCTCGGCGGGCTTATGGGACCTATCGTACTGTTTGCCAAAATATTCTTTTTCATCTTTGTCTTTATGTGGATTCGCTGGACACTCCCGCGTTTCCGTTACGACCAGTTGATGCACTTGGGCTGGAAATCGCTGATTCCGCTGGCTATTTTAAATATGTTGCTGACAGGGGGAGGAATTTTGTTGTGGGGGAAATAAATGACTTCACCCAAACAAGAAGAAACTTCCAAAACTGATACGAATTAATACGATCAAAACGATTGAAAGCAACCCCCGAAAACCAAATACCAAATACAGAGATTATGCAACTGACACAACGTTCGAAACAAGTAGTCGTCAAGGAAATGACGTTCATGGAGCGCATTTATCTGCCGGCTATTTTAAAAGGTATGTGGACTACGCTGAAACACTTTTTCCGCCGTAGCAATACACTTTCCTATCCAAAAGAGCACCGCGAATTCGCACCGGTGTACCGTGGCTGGCACGTGCTGAAACGCGATGAGCAGGGTCGTGAAAACTGTACCGCCTGCGGTTTGTGTGCCGTAGCGTGTCCGGCGGAAGCGATCACGATGGAGGCAGCCGAGCGCGAAAAAGGAGAAGAAGGCC
>JBBQLD010000263.1:0-6700 GCA_038327555.1 Chitinophagales bacterium | reverse complement strand
AGTGGCGTGTTAGACCAGGCTACCTGGTAATTGGGGTTGCCACCAGTTAGGTTAAGGTCGATGCCGCCATTGCTCGAACCGAAGCAGGTAACAGGCTGCACCATCAATGTATTCGTTGAAATAGCAGACGAACCAGCCACTGTAAAGGATTGGGTCGCGGTGCAACCGCCATTATCAGTTACCGTAACGGTGTAGGTACCACCAGGAAGTGCTGAAGGACAGCAGATTGGCGGGATTGGGCTTATTGGGCCCGTCCAAGCATAGGTGTAATTGCCCCAGCCGCCCGTAGCGCTTGCGTTGATCGAGCCAGCGGCTTGCTCAAAACAAGGAGAAGGCTGGGTGGTAGCGCTCACGGTAACTGCACCGTTTGGTGGTGGCGCGATGGCCACATTTGACAAGGTGTTTGTGCAACCATTTTGGTCGGTTACGACTACCGTGTAAGTGCCTGCTGGAAGGTTGGTAGGATCTTCCATCGTAGAGGCACATGGATTGCCACCTGTAGTAGTCCAGCAGAAAGTCTTGGTTCCAGTACCACCAGCCACCGTGATGTTGGCAGCACCTGTAGGCGTACCGAAGCACTTTACATCGGCTTTATTGTCTAAGCTAGATGAAAGTGCAGGCGCTGCTGCAATTGTGATGCCTTGTCCAGAGGTAGGCAAGGACATTGTACAGCCGTTCAGATCCGTTATGGTAACGGTGTAAGTACCTGCTGGCATGCCCATCAAATCTTTAGTATCGGTATCAGGTGTTTGTGGGCCGTTGTGGCTCCAATCGTAAGTATAGTTCCCTGCACCACCTGTTGGGCCGATCACAATAGAACCCGTAGAAAGTCCGGCACAAGTGACGTTGGTCACGGTTGGTGTTGGAAGCGTAATCGAGGTAAAGCCAGATACCGTAATATTTATTGGGCCAAGCGTACAGTTGTTAACGTCTTTAAGGGTCAGGGTATAGATATCTACCGTAAGATTGGCAGGATCTTGCACCGTAGCACCATTCGACCACATGTAGGTATAAGGAGTTGTACCGCCAGCTGGGCTGAGGTTGATTGCTCCGTTGTTGCCACCAAAACAGGAAACAGTGTTTACACTATTGATTTGGGCGAGGGCCGGGGGCTGGGTGATAGCTGGTGGATTAACCACTACTGTGTTTCCACCAGAATAAGTAACTGTCACCGTATAAGTACCTGCAACCAGCCCTGTAATGTCTTTTGTAGCTGATGTAAATCCGTTCGGGCCTGCCCAGGCATAACTAGAGGGTGAAGGGCCCGAAGTGACATCCAGGGTAATCGCTCCGGTATTGCCACCATTGCATTTAACATTGGTAACGTTTGAAGGAGGCCCTTGCGTCTTTGACTTTAGCCAACCATTAATCCGTGCCATCGAAACTCCGCCGCCGGCTTTCGCGGTGCCAATACCTGTAATAGAAGGGCAAGCGGTAGATGTGAAAGTAATATCTGAGGTAGTACCTGCTGGAGCAATTACGGTAAAACAAGCTGAGAAGATTGCTGCATCATTGGCTACTGTTACCCCGTTGGCATTTGCCCAAAGGAACTTGATTACACCCGGGTTAACCACGTGGGAGATATTGGATGCCTGCAAGTTTAGCGGGTTGGCACCAAATGTTGTATTCACATAGGTCAGTTGGGCAGGATTGTATGCCAATGCAAACTCCGAAGTGGTCACCGCTGTAAAATTTCTAACTTTCACGGCTACGCAGCCCTGAGTATTGGGAGCGGCCGAAACCGTATCCACATTGTACGTCACATCAAAAGGAGGCGGCGAGGTCACAATAATATTGACTGGCGCGCTTACGCCTGAGGCGCCGTTGAGTCCGCCGGTAGCCCAAACATTTACGCTGGAAGTATTGTAAGCTTCGGCACTGCCATTGCCTGGAGGGAAGCCCACACCATCGATAGTGACTGTGGCAGTTCCGCCTGGGGCACCTACTGCTTTAAAACAAACATCTACGATGCGTACGCCATCTGCACGGGTAACCCCAATACCAGCAGGGTCAGCCCAACCACCAAGCAAGAGACCTGGTGCGTAGATCGAGTTGAAATCGGTAGCAGACCAGCCGGGCAGGTTGAACGCACGGGTACATTCATAGTTGAGTACTGCATTATCCCAGTGCATCGCCCACTGCATTGACACAATATTGTCGAAATCATTGACCGTCAAGGGCATACAACCGCGTTCGCCTTGTGGAATATAGATGGTATTAGCTACAATTTTGAAGCCAACGAGGGGTGGAGGCGGCGGGTTGCCTGTGCCCAGGGTAAGGGTGGGCGTGCCACCACTTTGGTAGTTCACCATTACTGGGCCACCTGCGCCAACCAATTCCAATCCAGGAGGTGCCAAAGCTGGATTAATATTGACGGTTGAAACGCCATTCCCGATCACGACAAAGTGGAGTTTAAATAGTACCGTTCCGGCTGGGAAGGTGAAAGGCATATTGGCGCCAGCGGAGAAGCCATCCCAAGAAACGCCTATTTTGCCCGCTGCAGGGTTGGAAACAAAGTTGCCAGCATTCCAGTTGGAAAAAGCCGCATTGGAAAGCGAGTCGAACTTCATCACGTCTTTGTTGTACGTGATGGGAAATTGCATCGAGCTAATATTTGTAAAGCCCGTCACGCGTAGTTCGATCTCGATGTGCGTACCAATTGGGTAAGGAGATGGTGCGGCAGGAGCGGTTACCACAAAACTGGTGGTCACTTGGCCGAGCGCCTGCGAAGCAAGCAGCAGGAATAGCCCTGCAAAAATTTGTGTTAGAATCGGTTTCATATTCTTTAACAGCGGTGTGTGGGTGAAAGTAAGATGGATGAGGAAAAAACTGCTGATTAGATGTCGATGTCTTAAAAAGTAACGAACTTACGGGTGGCGATCTTTCGACCGGCTCGGAGTGTGAGGGAATAAACCCCCGGCACACTAAGCATACCATTTTCAATTACCATGCCATGTTGGCCTGGAGAAAGCTTAAAAAAGTTATTTTCAAAGACAATTCGGCCCATTGCATCGGTGATAAACACGTGAGCATCAGTCGTTTCATCCAATTCAAAATTTAATTGAGCGGATACCAAAAATGGGTTAGGCGAGAGCGAAATCGGAATCTCGTTGGCTGCTGGTTCGCCTGCTGAAACGGTGAATCCAACCCGAACAATTCCGTTTTTTATCGGACATTCGGGCAAGAGGTAATCCTCATTGGAGCCGTCAGCTCTAACCTTTACGATTTCAAAATAGGTGGGTGGAAAATCCAGGAGCTCGGTGACTTTAACCAGGGAGCTGTCGTTGATTGGCCCTATTACTTTGAAGCGCAATCGAAAAATCGTGCTGCTGTCTGGCACCGAAACGCCTGGCGGAGCACTGACTCCTTCCCATTGAATACGAACATAGCCGCTGTCGAGTGCGCGGGTGGTGTTGAAATCAGAAAGGTTGAGATCGGAAAAACCGAACAGGTCGGTTGTGATGTATTTCAGCACGCTGGGATCCCAGCGGATCACCATTTGCATAGATACTACACTGTCAAGGTTGATTGCCTTGAGCGGCATGAGTATGTTGCTGCCCGACGTAGCATTATTAAGGGTAGGGAAGTAGAAACTTGCCCCTTGTGCCGAGAGCGTCGCTGCGCCGAAAAAAAGCCAAAGGCTTACAAATGTGTTGCGTAGGCAAACATTCATGGGTAAATAACAATTGGTGATGTCAGAAAATTGAGCCTTGGAAGGGCTCCTTACCGGGAAATCCGTTCTTGCAACGGAAGGATTAAAAAGACATTGGATTGTTTGCAAAAAGCAGGCCAAAAATGGCGGGGGCACAAATATTTTATTTTAAATGTGCCGAAGCCGAAGGTCTTTTCTTTAGATTAAAAGCTCCAAAATCTTGGAAAAGAGGCGCAAAGGTATAGAAATTGTTTATCAGTTGAAGGGGAACAAGCAAACGTATGAATTCAATTTTCGTAACACAATGAATTTCAGAATTCCCGACCTTCGCGGCATGGCACTCCTTCCTTTTTATCAAGCCGAATTTTTGGAGGCTGGCTGCGACGAAGCGGGTCGGGGCTGTCTGGCAGGGCCGGTGTTTGCCGCAGCGGTCATGCTGCCCAAAGATTTTCACCATCCATGGCTGAATGACTCCAAACAAATTACGGAAAAACAGCGCGATACGCTGCGCGAAGTGATTGAAAAAGAAAGCCTTGCATGGGCAGTGGCTGAGGTGAGTGCCGAAAAAATCGACAAAATCAATATCCTGAAATCTTCCTTGCTCGCCATGCACCTCTCCCTCGATATGCTAGGCCCTCGTCCCCAATTCATTCTGGTAGACGGCAACAAGTTTCACCCCTACCCTGCTACGCCCCATCTTTGCGTGGTAAAAGGCGACGGCATATACGCATCCATCGCAGCGGCATCCATCCTCGCCAAAACCCATCGCGATGAGGCTATGCTCCGACTTCATGCAGAATATCCACAATATCATTGGGAACAAAACAAGGGCTACCCCACCCTGGCGCATCGGGAGGCGATCCGGCAGCACGGGATTTCCCCTTGGCATCGACGTTCGTTTCAGCTTCTGCCTGCGGATGAGTTGGTGTTGTTGTTCTGATTTAAGAACGGGCAAATAATAACTTGTTCCTTACCTTTTTTGTTTTGAAAATTGCAGCCCGAATTAACATTCAGTCAAATCTATACCTGCATATCATGAAAGTATTGAAGTATGTTTTCTTAGTCCTGCTCGGGCTTGCTGTTCTTTTTCTTCTGGCAGCATTTTTTGCCAGACATGACTACCATATTGAGCGCAGTATAGAAATTGAGGCTCCCCGAGAAATCGTGTACAATCAGGTGCGTTTTTTCAAAAACGCCCCCAACTGGTCGCCCTGGCTTTACCTGGATCCTGAGGTAAAAACCAGCATTGAAGGCCCTGATGGAGAAGCGGGTACGGTGTACAAATGGAGCGGCAATAAGGCCATTGGTACGGGCACCCAAACCATCAAATCGGTGACCGCAGATCGAATAGACCTGAATATCGCTTTGAATACCTTCAGCACCTCACCTACCTATTTTGCTTTTTCTGAAAAAAACGAGCTGGTAAAAGTGATCTGGTCTATGGATATGCATGTGCCTTTTCCCTGGAATGCATTTTCGATGTTAACCGACATGGATAATAGTTTTGTGGGCAAAGACTTTGAAAACGGCTTAGCCAATCTTAAAAAATATTGCGAAGCCCTTTCGCCTAAAAAATACAATGGTTTCGCTGTTTTGGAGACCGAACGGCCAAACACTTTCTACGCAATGGTCAGAAAGGTGGTTGATTTTCAGGATATTCCACAGTTTTTTAGCGCCAATTTTGCAAAAGCCATTCAAGCATCAGAAAAGGCAGGCGCGAAAATGACTGGCCATCCAAGCGGTTTTTTCTGGAGTTACGATACTGTGGCCTTAAAAACCGACATGGCCGCTGGGGTTCCGCTCGATAAGCAAGTAAAAATGCCCGATTCTTTGCAGACTCTAAGTCTCAGCGGCAAAGCGCTGTTGATTGAATATCTCGGCGATCATGCCAAAACTGCTGAGGCGCACACGGCCATGGAGGCGTACATGCTGGATAAAAAGCTCCAGCTCATCCCGCCTGCAATGGAAGAATATGTAACAGACCCCATGGAGGAGCCTGACACGGCCAAATGGCTCACCCGGATTATCTATTTCGTAACAGCGAAAGTGGATTCGACAGCCCTGGAGCAAAAATAATGCTGATCAAAACCCGAGGTATCGTGTTTCGAGTGGTGAAATACGGCGAAACAAGCGTCATCGCTGATATTTTCACGGAAGAAAAAGGGCTTTGCTCTTTTATAGGAGGTAGCGTACGTACTGCAAAGGCACGGATGCCTTTCAACCTTTTTCAGGCCATGACGGTGGTGGATCTTGTGGCCTACCATCGGGATGGATCGGGCGCCAACCGCTTAAAAGAACTTCGCGCCGCCGAGATCTGGACTTCCATTCCCTTCGATATCAAACACGGAGCTGTTGCTCTTTTTATGGCCGAGATATGCCGAAAAAGCATTCTGGAAGAAGAGGAACACAGCGAATTATTCGATTTTTTACTCGGGCATTTGCGTTGGCTGGATGCTACGCCGCACCCAATTGCCAATTTACATCTACATTTTTTGCTGGGGCTCTCGGGTTTTCTCGGTTTCCAGCCTCAAGATCCGGAGGACGCTGGCGAATTATTTTTTGACCTGAAAGACGGCACCTTCAGCCCAATACCGCCCCCACACGCACTGCTGCTAGAGCCCGATCAGACACGGCAAATGCTGACCCTATTGGCCTCACCGCTGGAATTAGTCCATGAAATTCCACTCACCCGCCCACAACGAAAAGCTTTGCTGAACAAATTTTTACAATTTTATCAATTGCAAATACCGAGCTTCAAGGAGGTGCATACCCCCGAGATTTTGGAATTGGTTATGTGATTGGGTTGGGGATTAGTTTTTTTTGGGGATTAGTTTTTTTGGGCATTTGGTGATTTGTTGTGCCTGAGCTTGGGGGGATCGGGGAGAGTTTGGAAATCTGTGTCAACTGCTAGTGGCAGGGGCACGAAGTCTTTGATAGTTTGGTCAGATTATTTTGAGATGAGACTAGGCGCGACGAAGGATTGTAGCGGACTCTCCATGACTGAGGCGCAACAAAGTATCAGTTCAAAAGAGTCGAACAAACCGTCAA
>JBBQLD010000262.1:0-6700 GCA_038327555.1 Chitinophagales bacterium | reverse complement strand
ATAAAGCCCGTTTGTACCCCGGAACTCTGTTCCGGGGCATGATAAGGCCCGTTTGTACCCCGGAACTCTGTTCCGGGACATGATAAAGCCCGTTTGTACCCCGGAACTCTGTTCCGGGGCATGATAAGGCCCGTTTGTACCCCGGAACTCTGTTCCGAGCCTTATCATGCCCCGGAACAGAGTTCCGGGGTACATCACCGCACAATCAAGACCGGAATCCCCACCGCATGCCTTACCGCACCTACCGTAGTGCCGAAGATCAGATCTTTAAATGCCTGGTGTCCATGTGAACCCATGACCAATAGATCTGCACCTTTCTCTTTGACCAGAAGCGGGATCGCTTTTTTGGCTGAGCCATAACCAATACACGCTTCACATTGGTATCCTAGTTCGCGGAGTGCAATAGCATATTCCTCCAGATTTTGAATATCTGAATTGGTTTCCATATCCTGAATATCGCTGCCCATGACCCAGGCGCCAGCGGTTTCTACGGCATGGATCAGGTAATAATTGGTGGATTTCCCGCCGATATGCAGCGCGTGCTCCATGGTTTTATGGTCTGCTTCCGTGAAGTCCAGTGCAATGGCAATGTCCTGATATTCAGGTACTTCCAACTGATCAACACCTTTGAAAGCGCCGTGCGGCAAGTATACTTTTGCATGCGGCATCCGTTTGGCAACCAGGGGTTTCAGGGTGATGTAAAACAATATCCCCAACGAAAAGAGCAAAATTGGAATGACTACGAGTTGCACAAACCACTGCCCTTTCGCCGCCCAGTCCATCACGGTTTCACCTACAAGCCAGATATTCAGCGCAACGATGATCGAGGCGCTTACCCAGCCACCCAGTTTTGCCCATGGGCCGATGGCAAACTGTCCCATACGCCGTTTGTCGCTCACATAATGCAGGAGTGGAATGATGGCAAAACCTAGCTGCATACTCAGGATTACCTGGCTCATGACCAGCATATCACCTGTGGCATTTTCACCCAAAATGGTCACTACCAAAATGGCCGGAATCACCGCGAGTAAACGCGTGATGATGCGTCGAAGCCAAGGTGCAATACGGAGATCTAGATACCCTTCCATCACAATCTGTCCGGCCAGCGTACCGGTCACCGTGCTGCTCTGCCCTGCTGCAATGAGGGCAATGGCGAACAAAGCGGGGGCATAACTTTTGCCCAATAGCGGCTCGAGTAGTCGGTGCGCATCTTGTATTTCTGACACGCCATTGTATCCATTTTTGTAAAAAACTGCCGCTGCAAGGATCAAAATGGCTGCATTGACGAATAGCGCGAGGTTTAGTGCGATGGCCGAATCGATGATATTGTATTTGATGGCACGTTTGATCCCTTCCACGGTGCGCGTTACTTTTCGCGATTGCACCAGCGCGGAGTGGAGATACAAATTGTGCGGCATTACTGTCGCGCCAATAATCCCGATAGCAATGAACAGGGCTTCTGTATTTGGAATACTGGGTATAAAACCTACTACGACTTCGCTTAAATCGGGCTTTGCCAGGAACATTTGTACTGCGAAAGTGCCACCAATGATCAAGACCAAACCAAGTATAAATGCTTCCAATCTCCTAATGCCCAACTGCATGAGGAACAAAATCACGAAAGCATCCAGCACACTAATGGCCATGCCCCACCAAAGTGGAATGCCGAATAACAGTTGTAGACCAATTGCCATGCCTACAACTTCTGCCAGATCGCAGGCCGCGATGGCAATTTCTGCCAGAATGTAGTTGAAGATATTGGCTGCCGGGTGGTAAAGTTCGCGACTCGCTTGTGCCAAATCACGCTGAGCCACCACACCCAGGCGGGCGCACATACTTTGCAAGAGCAGCGCGATGAGGTTCGACATGAGCAGTACCCAGAGCAGCGCATAGCCAAACCGGCTTCCGCCAGCGAGATCTGTGGCCCAGTTGCCGGGATCCATGTAACCCACGCTCACCAGATAGGCCGGGCCCATGAAGGCAAAAAGGCGCTTAAATGCATTGCCTTTTACATTGGTTTCTACAGTGCTGTTTACTTCAGAAAGCGATTGAGCGCCTTGTCGTCCGCTATTTTTGGGCGCTGAAACTGATGATTTATTCTTCATACTATCCTTTGATTATCAATATATTAAATTCAAATGATTCGAACAAAAAGATTTTGACAAACCTTCTCGCTCAATACTGATTCCCGGGTTCTGATGCGGATTTTGGTAGACTGATCATAAGCCGTTCTTTCTAAAAGTTCAAGTTCTGCGCCGAGTCCGAGGCTGAGTTCATTCAGGTATTGCAAAAAGGTGGAGGAGTGATCGTCTACCCCGGTTACAATGCCGCGTTGACCAGGTGTTAGGGTAGAGAGTCGAACCTGAGCCCGGCGAAGCCAATGACCCTGGGCATCAGGAATCGGATCGCCATGTGGGTCGAAACGCGGGTGACCCAAGAAATCATCAAGGCGCTCGGCGAGATTTTCGCCCTGAATATGTTCGAGTTGTTCAGCGAATTCGTGTACCTCATCCCAGGCAAAACCGAGCTTGTCTACGAGAAACACTTCCCAGAGCCGGTGTTTTCGGATGAGATCTGTAGCAATTCGATTGCCCGTTTCGGAGAGTGTTACCCCGCGGTACTTTTCGTAAACTACCAATTGTTTTTCACTCAGGCGCTTCAGCATATCGGTGGCGGAAGCTGCAGAGGTGCCCATTTCAGCTGCGAGGGCATTGGTGAGTACTGCTCCGGGTTCTTTTTCGGCGATCTTGAAGATTGCTTTAAGGTAGTTTTCCTCGGCGGAGGTGGTTGGGACAGTGTTCATGCTTTACTAAAAGTTTCAGCAAAGGTATTTTTTATTTTTAGGTTAGGCTAAAAATATTTTTAAAATAGCGCCTCGTAAGCTAGGAATTGCCTTTTTGGCGTAGGTTTAAGTGTAATTCATGAACAGCAGAAAAAAACTACTGTACTGCTTACCTTATTTGTTTTAAGGCTTAAATGCCCGCTCCAAAAACGCCTCACAAGCCCGATCCAACATCCCAAATACCTCCTCAAAACCATCGTCGTCGTAATACGGATCAGGCACCGAGCGATTTTGCCCGGGGTGGGTCTGATTCAAAATCAACTCGACTTTAGCTTGGTGTTCCGCTTTGCTGGCCAGGCGCAATACATTGCGGAGGTTCTCCGTATCCATCACAAAAATCTTGTCAAATCGATCAAAATCATCCGCCTGAAACTGACGCGCGCGCTGATCCGTAATGTCAATACCATGTTGTCCAGCGGTAATGACCGAACGACGGTCTGGCAATTGTCCTGCATGCCAATGCCCGGTGCCTGCACTGTCTACTTCCCAGTCAAATTGCGCTTCCCGGATTTTTTGTTTCATAATGCCTTCTGCGAGCGGGCTGCGGCAGATATTGCCGAGGCAAACCATTAGAATTTTCATGCTTGATAACTTAGGTAGTCTGTTTAGGTACGAAACGTTTCTTGTCGGCTGAGCGATATTTTTTGACAGGATTTGCAGGATAGACAGGATTTATACCCCTATTATATCCTGTACATCCTGTCCATCCTGCAAATCCTGTCAAAAAATAGTCTTGGCAATCCATATCGTACGTTGTAAACTTATTAGGTTTTCGAAAACCAACCAGGTCTCAGTTTCGGTGCGAATCTCCGAAATTTTCAAATCTAACAACCCTTCTCTCTACTTTTGCCGCATGAAACGATTCATAATTTTACCCGCCGCAGCCATAGCGAAGGCAGGGCTCGCTTTACTGTTCTTAATCGCCCCTATGATTTCCGAAGCACAAGTCAACTACGCACCAGTACGCCAACCACTGAATACCGGCCAGTGGGAATTTCGGCAGGCCAACACCCCAACCTGGAAGCCTGTGAGAATCCCGGTAAGTGCGCACACCGCCTTGCTTCAAAACGGCATGATTGAAGATCCGTTTTGGCGCGACAACGAGGAGAAATTACAATGGATTGAAAAGGAAGATTGGGAGTTTCAAACCACGTTTAGTGTGGGCCTTGAGGTGCTTGAAAAGCGGCACGTCGAGCTGATTTTTAAAGGCCTGGATACTTATGCACAGATTTATCTCAACGATTCGTTGCTGCTGGAAACCGATAATATGTTTCGCACCTGGCGGGTAGATGCCAAACGATTTTTAAAGCCAACCGATAATAAACTGCATATCTACTTTGAAAGCCCGCTCAAAAAAACAGATGAAGCCTGGAAAAATCTGGGCTACGAACTCCCTGGCGGACAAAGGACACTCGCTCGAAAAGCACAATTCCACTACGGCTGGGATTGGGGGCCGCGTTTCGTAGGTTGCGGCATTCTCCAAAAACCGACGCTGGAAGCTTGGGATGAACTCTTGTTTGAAAATGTGTTCATTACTACACAGAGTATCTCCCCTGAAAAAGCGCGTATGGTGGCTCGATTTAGATACCGCTCGGATGCTAAATTCCCGGTCTCGGTCTTTTTTAAAGAAGGCAAGCGCAAGGCGGTCGAAGACCGTGTGCTATGGCCCGGAACCCACACCGATTCGGTCACTTACGATGTTGAAAATCCAAAACTGTGGTGGTGTGCAGGTATGGGCGAACACCCCCTGTATGATTTTACCATCGAAATAAAAAAGGGCGTTCAAACCATTGAACGTCAAGATATCAGAATGGGGATTAGAACGGTAGAACTGGTGACCCAGAAGGATGAAAAGGGTGAGTCATTCTATTTTAAGCTTAACGGCAAACCCGTGTTTGCAAAAGGTGCGAACTACATTCCGCAAGATATTTTTCAGGATAGGGTAGACCCTTCGCGTACCAAAAAATTGCTCGACGATGTGGTGGGTGCCAATATGAATATGCTTCGAGTTTGGGGCGGCGGCATCTATGAAGACGAAACTTTTTACCAACTCTGCGACACCCGTGGTATCATGGTCTGGCAGGATTTCATGTACGCCTGCGCCCTTTACCCCGGCAGTGGCCGATTCCTGAAAACAGCGGCTTTCGAAGCACTGGAGCAGATTGAACGGTTGCGGCAACACCCTTGCATTTCGCTTTGGTGTGGCAACAACGAAAACGACGAAGCCTGGCAGAACTGGGGCTGGCAAATGCAGTTCAATGAGGCCCAACGTACCCAACTCTGGCGCGAATACAAATTGCTGTTCAATGATATTCTACGCACTTATGTGGAAAATAATGGCGATCGAGTGCCTTACTGGGAAAGCTCGCCGAAATACGGCCGGGCCAATCCAAAATCATTGACCGAAGGCGATTCGCACTACTGGGGTGTATGGCACGATGAGGAACCGTTTGAAATTTTTAATAAAAAAGTACCGCGCTTTATGAGTGAATACGGGTTTCAAAGTTTTCCCGAATGGCGCACCATCCAATCTTTTACCGAACCAGGCGATCGGAAACTGGAAAGTAAGGTAATGTTGCTGCACCAAAAACACCCGCGTGGCAATGCCCTCATCGCCGAATACATGAAACGCGATTACCGTAACCCTAAGAATTTTGAGGATTTCGTGTACGTGAGTCAACTCCTGCAAGCGGAAGGCATGCGCACCGGTTTTGAGGCACACCGCCGCAACAAGCCCTACTGCATGGGTACGCTTTACTGGCAACTAAACGACCTGTGGCCGGTGGCTTCCTGGAGTAGTGTGGACTATTTGGGCCGTTGGAAAGCATTGCATTATTATGCTCGCGAAGCGTTCAAGCCTGTGGCAGCGCTGCCCATTTTGGAGGATAATGTGCTGAAAATCTTTGGTGTGAACGATCAAATTGATTCGGTGGAAGTAACGCTTCACATTCATTCATACACCTTTGAGGGGGATAAATTATTTGATTTTAACCAGGCTGGGCTGCTTATTTCGCCCGATTCGAGCAAGATACTCTGGCAGGGGCCGCTCAAAACCGTGCTCGACGGCAAAAAGCCGGAAAACTGTGTGATGGAAATTGAACTCACCGATTCGCTGGGAACCACCGTGTACAGCCGCCGACTATTTTACGCGGTGCCACCTCGAAAAATGAAATTGCCCAAACCAGATTTGAAAATCACCAGCGTTGAAAAATCAGAGACTGGTTATTCCATTTCCTTGCAAACCGACGGCAAGCTCGCCAAAAATGTATACCTTCAAACAGAAGAAACTGGCTTTTTCTCGGACAACTATTTCGATCTGCTGCCCAACGAACAGCGGAAGATTCTTTTCAAAACAGACAAGATTTTGGCTGATCCGAAAAAGGCTTTTTTAATGAAAAGTTTGTTTGAGGCGGTGGAGTAAAACATACGGTATGTGCTCAATTAGCTTATTGATTTACCTTAAGCTATTTTTTGACAGGATTTACAGGATGAACAAGACCTAATAGGGGCGTATATCCTGTTCATCCTGTAACTCCTATCAAAAAGTAGTCGCGTCCCTTATTCGGCCACCCTTATGAATTAGTGTGCATTCCATAGGTTCTCAAAGACCTCTCAGGTTTGTCATTTCTTCCGACCTTCGCCCGCTGAATGAATCCAGCACTTTTTTTCCGACTCCGCAACCCCTGGCTCTGGCTCGCTCTAGGCCTCGCCGCAGTTTACATCCGCGGCCTATTCCTCGACGTCATGGACGTAGATGCGTCGCAATACGCCTCCATCTCCATGGAAATGCTGCAAAATGGAAACTGGCTCCAGGTGCAGCACCGTGGCGCAGACTACCTTGACAAACCCCCGCTGCTG
>JBBQLD010000261.1:0-6745 GCA_038327555.1 Chitinophagales bacterium | reverse complement strand
TTTCATCATGGCCAAGCATCTCGGGAATCATGGCTTGTGTGGATGTCTTCGCTTCGCTACGACATGACAAACTCACGATTTTCTCATTATTCCACTCCTGAACAACAAGCGAATAGCCACTAAAGAAAATGTGTACCCTTTATAATTTCGCGCTACATATTGGTCGTCAAAATCAAAAATTTCGTCGGAACACAAACACAATAAATACAAAGTGCTGCGTAGTTTGCCGGACGAAAATCATTTCATCAATTACAAAACGATATGGATTCTTTAGACACTTTCCAACCCAAAAAAACCTTGTCGCAACGCGCAATGACGGCTGCCCTCATCATCACTGGTGTGGGCATTTTGGTCAACCTTGTTTTTTACATCACAGGGCTGGATATTGAGTCGCTCACTAACCCTGCGGTGAGTTGGCTAAACCGCATAATACTTATTGGGGTTACCTATTATTTGATCCACGCAGGGCTTAAAAGCCATCGGGATGTGGATTTGGGCGGTTATGTCAGTGTCGGTCAAGGCATCAGTATGGGGACACTTGCCGGGCTGATTTCAGGTATATTGAGTGCGGTATGGTTTTTTCTATTCACGACATTCATTGCGACTGACATGATGGATAAGATCAAGGAGGTTTCACTCCAGCAGATGCAAGAGCAAAGCGGTCAGTCGGCGGAACAAGCAGAACAAGCCCTGGAGATGATGTCCTTCTTTTTCAGCCCTGTATTTTTTGCTATTATAGTGGTGGTTTTTAGCATCTTTTTCGGGTTTCTTTGTGGCTTGGTTGCTGGCCTGGTGCTGAAAAAAGAGAAGTCTTATATGTAAGTCTCGGGTGAGCAGTTATCTTCGCAGCTGTTCTGAAACGCCTTGCCTTTTGGCAGGGCGTTTTTGTGATTTTTACCGCTATACCCGTTCCTCAACGAAATCGGGTTGCTAAGATTTAAAAACAATGACCCCTGGTATACGCAATGGATTTTTGGGTGGGGCAGTCGTAATTTTTTATTTTGCACTGCTTTCTGTCGCGAAACAAGACCTTTTTTTAAGCCCCTTATTTCAATGGGGTAGTATGGTCTTTTATTTGTTTTTTATGGCCCGAGCCTCTATGGAGGATTGTGCGGCCAATGGCAGCTCCCGCGATTTTCGGGAGATAGTTCGCACGCCTTTTGTTGCGTTTTTGCTTATAAACCTATGCTACTGGCTCTTTTATTACGGCTTGCATCTCTATGATCCAAGCCTATTGCAAGCAGAAATGAAACTTGAATTGGATATGCTCAAAAGCCAATTAAATGCTGGACTAGGAGATCCTGAGCAAGCCAATAAATTTCGGGAGCGAATTCAAGATCTGGAAAAAACGCTCCTGGCACCTCAACCTCAACCCCTTGGCCCTGTTATGATGCGCATGTGTGTCGGTGCATTGGGTGGTTTTGCTCTTGCAGCAGGCGTGGCAGCATTGGTTAAAAATCAAAAGAGTAAGCAAGGATAACAAATACTTTTGCATCCATTTGCTACCCCAACGGCGACTAAATTAGACCAAAAATGACCCAAATGACGAAATGACCAAAATGACCAAAACGAAGAAAATAACCAAAATGACAAAATAACCAAAATGACCCAACTTTCCACCTCACGCAGAGTCGCCGTTGTGCGCAAATGGCTTGGCATCTTAAGCATCTCTCGCTTGTTGCGTTGGGCATTACTCTTTGCATTGTGTTGGTGGGTTTGGGACAATTGGCATGAGGATCTGCCACCAGCTGATTTTATTGGGCATTATGCTTTTTCAGATTCAAAATTCATACAAGTCGATGGTATGGAAATCCACTATCGTACGAGTGGCAAAGGAGATCCGATTCTGTTACTTCATGATGCGCAAAGTTCACTGCATACCTGGGCTGGATGGACTAACAAACTCAGTGAAAAACAACAAGTTGTATGTGTTGACCTCCCTGGTTTTGGATTGAGTGCCCCGCACCCCCAGGGCAGTTATAGTGCGTTTATGTATGCGAGTTTTCTGGACAGTTTTTTGCAAAAATTAAACCTGAAAAAAGTGTCCATCGCGGGCTGCGGACTTGGGGCACAAATTGCTTGGCAATTTGCCGCAGAATCCCCTCAACGAGTCGATAAACTCATCCTGCTCGACGCTCCAGGATTTGAAGAAAAAGGCACTTCCTGGATTGAATGGCTGGCTAGTACCCCCGTAATTAATCGAGCCCTCTGGAAAGTAACACCCCGCGCTTTTGTGCGCCTTTCTCTGATCGACATTTGGGCTGATGATGCATTAGTGACCGATTCTCTGGTACAACGCCATTTTGACCTTTCCCTATTGCCAGGCCACCGAAAAGCATTCACGGATCGAGCCTCTGTGCGCGACAACCGTCCTCCGATTGACCTCATCGAACGCATTACCGCTCCAACCCTAATTCTATGGGGCGCGGAAGACACCCGTATTTCACCAGAGCACGCTTACGATTTTCACAAACGTATTCGTGGATCGGTTTTAAAGATTTATCGCAATACGGGACATTGGCCACAAGAAGAAAATCCAGCGCAAACGGCACAAGATGTTCAGGCCTTTTTGGAGGGTAGATTTTGAGTGTTTTACAAAGTAGGCATATTTTCACGTAAGCTTTCTACCTTTGCCAACTCGCAATGTATTGCGGGAAAAACCCGAACGTAATCCGTTAGTTTTTTTGAGGTAATGAAAGTATCGTTGAATTGGCTTCGAGATTTTCTCGACATACATAAATCACCCGTTGAAATCGCCGATATACTGACATCGCTGGGCTTGGAAGTGGAAGGATGGGATACTGTGAAGCCTTCGCCTGTTGACTTAGATAAAGTGTTGACTGGCAAAGTTTTAACCTGCGAACGCATACCCGACACTGACCACCTTTCAGCCACAACAGTAGATGTTGGGGATGGCGTCATTCGCTCCGTAGTCTGCGGCGCGCCTAATGTCGCTGCGGGGCAAATGGTGTTCCTTGCAGTTCCCGGTGCCAACGTTTTCAGCAAAGAGGGAAGCCTGTTTACGATAGGCGAGCGCAAGGTGAAGGGGGTTCCATCACAGGGTATGATCTGCGCCGAAGACGAACTTGGTCTAGGTCAAGATCATGCGGGCATCATCGTATTGCCCCCAGATACTCCGCTTGGTTTGAGCGCAGCAGACCATTTTCAGAAAGAAACTGATACTGTTTTTGAAATTGGCCTCACGCCTAACCGCGCTGATGCCATTTGCCATATTGGTATTGCTGATGACCTGCTGGCATGGATTCGGGTACACGAAAATCCTGAAGCGCAGCTTCATAGCATGGAGCATTTCACGGATGGCATTTTAGAAATGCCTGAAAATCTGCCCGTTTTCCCGGTTCAGGTAGAGAATTACGAGGCTTGTCCGATGTACAGTGGCCTAACGATAGAGCGCATTGCCATTGGAGAAAGCCCCGAGTGGCTCAAAAATCGCTTGCTCGCCGTGGGCCAGCGCCCCATCAATAATGTGGTGGATGTGACCAATTATGTGCGTATTGAATTAGGCCAGCCGCTCCACGCGTTCGATTTAGATAAGATAAAAGGTGGAAAAATCCTGGTAAAAACCCTTCCTGCCGAAACACGCTTTACCACCCTTGATGGAGTAGAACGCAAGCTTTTTGCAGAAGACCTGATGATTTGCGATGGGGAATCCAAGCCGATGTGCATAGCTGGTGTATTTGGTGGCGCAGATAGTGGCGTGACGGATTCTACCACCAAAATCTTCCTCGAAGCAGCCGTATTCAACCCAAAATGGATTCGCCGGACGATGATTCGTCACAATCTGCGGACCGATTCAGCCTGGGCATTCGAGAAGGGTGTTGACCCTTCTGACAACAATGACCTTGCGCTCATGCGTGCTGCTTTTTTGATTGAAAAACTGACAGGGGGCAAAATTGCTACAGATTTTGTGGAGATCAACCCAGTGATCGCCAAGCCTGCCGAGATCCCGGTTTTTTATGCCCGAATCAATGCACTCATTGGCGAAAACCTGCCCAAGGAGCGCATCCATAAAATCCTCACAGCCCTCAATATTCAACAGGGAAATATTACGGAGGAAGGATTTATCGCTTGGATTCCGACCAATAAACCCGATGTAACCCGTGAAGCCGATGTCGTGGAAGAAATTCTGCGCCTGCATGGGCTTGATGCCGTGCCAATTCCGACGCAAATCAGGAGTAGCGTGGAAATTCAATCGCGGCCCAACCCTGATGCTGTGCGCAATTTTGCCGCAGATTTCCTTGCTTCCAACGGGTTCAACGAATGTATGAACCTTTCACTGTCCAACTCAGCTTACTACCTCGGAGAGACTGCTGCGTTGCCCCTTGAAAAAGAACAAATTGTGTTCATCCACAATTCTGCCAATCAGGGGCTAGACTGTTTACGTCCTAGTATGTTATTCAGCGGCCTGGAAACAATTCAGCGAAATCAAAATCGGCAGAATTCTGATTTGCGATTGTTTGAATTTGGAAAGGTGTATGCCACTTCTGGTGAGAAACTCGAGGAAATCCATCACCTGAGCCTCTTTTTGACAGGCATACATTCCCTTGAAAGCTGGCAACCCGCGGCAAAAAAGTCTGTAGATTTTTTCACCTTGAAAACCTTTGTGACCAATCTTTTGACCCGCCTGGGGGTGAGCGGATTTCAGGAAACTACGCTGAACGATTCACCATTTCAATACGCCCTAAAATTGCACCGTGGGCCACAAGAAATAGTGACCCTGGGCGCTGTAGCACCAGCGATTTTAAAAAAGATGGACCTTAAAAACCCCGTGTTTTTTGCCGATTTCAATTTTGAAAACGTGTTGAAAGCAACGGGCAGCAATAAAGTACAATTTTCAGAACTCAACAAATTTCCGACCGTTCGTCGGGATCTGGCCTTGGTCATTGACCAGGCTATAGGCTTTAGCGACATTCGTCAATTGGCGGCTAAAACGGCTAAGAAAATGTTGAAAGAAGTGAACCTGTTCGACGTGTTTGAAGATGAAAGCAAACTTGGCGCTGGAAAAAAATCCTACGCGGTAAGTTTTGTTTTTGAAGATCCTGAAAAGACTTTGCAGGATAAGGAAATTGATACCTTGATGGGACAATTGGTCGGTGCATTTGAAGGAAAGCTTGGAGCAATTGTCCGCAAATAGTTTATTATTAAGACCACCTGTTTCGCTTAATGCGAGACTTTACAATAACGCAAACCGAATCATCACAATTAAACAATCATGGATATAGTTAGCATCATCATAGGGTTGGTTGTAGGGGGTGTTGCCGCATACCTTATCGCTAGTCTGACCGCAAAAAAAGGCGGCAATAAAGCCGTCGAAGAAGCCAACCGACAGGCCGACCTCATTATTCAGGAATCACGCTTGTCTGCCAAACGGGTAGAAGACGAGGCTGCCGTGAAAGCACAGAAAATTGTGGGCACTGCTGAAGCCGACAACGAGCGGATCAAGCAGCAAAAAATTCAGGAAGCCAAAGAACGCTACGCCCAAATGCGGCTGGAAATAGAGGAAGAGAAGACCAAAAGGCAATTGGAACTTAAGGATTTGGAGATGGAGATTGCCTCCCAGCAAAAGGATTTGAAAATAGAAAATGATGCGTTCGAAGTTCGGTTGAAAGAACTGGAGACCAAGAAAGGAGATATCGAAATTCGAGAATCAGAAATAGAAACTCTGCGCGAAAATCTGGATAAGCAACTCAAAATTGTCCAGAAGAAAAAAGAAGAACTTGACGCGGCTAACGAGGAGCGCATCAAAGCCCTGGAAACCATCGCCAAACTCAGTCAACAGGACGCAAAGGATCAGCTCTTGGAACAAGTACGCGCCAAGAGCGAGAGTGAAGCGCAGACCATCGTGCGTGATGCAGTAACCCAGGCTAAGCTCAACGCCAGCAAAGAGGCAAAAAAGATTGTTATCCAGACCATTCAGCGTATGGCTGCTGAGTTTACTATTGAGAATACAGTTTCGGTTTTCAACCTTGAAAACGATGAGATGAAAGGTCAGATTATCGGTCGTGAAGGCCGAAATATTCGAGCCCTAGAAGCGGCCACCGGAGTAGAAGTTATTGTGGATGATACGCCTGAGGCAATCGTTCTTTCCTCCTTTGACCCTGTGCGCCGGGAAATCGCCCGTTTGTCGCTCCAACGCCTTGTAGCAGATGGCCGTATTCACCCACAGCGTATCGAGGAAGTGGTGGCCAAGGTGCAAAAGCAACTCGAAGAGCAAATCGTAGAGATTGGCGAACGTACCGTCATTGAACTTGGCATTCACGGCCTAAATGCGGCACTCGTGCGCATGGTAGGTCGTATGCGTTTCCGTTCCTCTTACGGCCAAAACCTCTTGAAGCACAGCATCGAGACCGCCGAGCTATGCGCTATCATGGCTGCCGAGCTCGGGATGAATCCGAAGCAAGTCAAGATGGCCAAACGGGCTGGTCTCCTTCACGATATTGGCAAAGTGGCCGAGGAAGAGACCGAACTCAGCCACGCGCTGGTGGGTATGAAATTGTGCGAGCAACATGGAGAGCACCCGGTCATCATAAATGCTGTTGGAGCGCACCACGATGAGATTGAGATGAACAATATTCTGTCGCCTATTATCCAGGCTTGTGACGCAATTTCTGGCGCACGTCCGGGTGCACGGCGCGAAATTCTGGAAAATTACCTCAAGCGTATCGGCGAACTCGAAGAAATCGCACGCAGTTACGAAGGCGTATCCAATGCTTTTGCCATGCAG
>JBBQLD010000260.1:0-6767 GCA_038327555.1 Chitinophagales bacterium | reverse complement strand
CCGGCTTGCATGAGCGATTCGTGTGTACCCGTGTCGAGCCAGGCATAGCCGCGGCCCATCACGCGCACTTCCAGACGGCCTTGTTCGAGATAATGGCGATTCACATCAGTGATTTCGTATTCGCCTCGTGGACTGGGCTTTAGGTTTCGGGCAATTTCTACCACGTCGTTGTTATAGAAATATAGCCCAGGAACCGCGAAATGACTCTTGGGCTTGGGCGGTTTTTCTTCAATGCTAATGGCTTTGTGGTTTTTGTCAAATTCCACCACCCCATAACGCTCCGGGTCGGCCACCTGATAAGCGAAAATTATACCTCCCGCAGGGTTTGCGCAAGAACGCAGCACTTCACCCAAACCGGCTCCATAAAAAATATTATCGCCCAGGATCAAGGAAGCCGGGTCGTTTCCTATAAACGGAGCACCGAGTACAAATGCCTGCGCAAGTCCGTTGGGTTCGTGCTGCTCGACGTAGGAAAAGTTCATACCCAGTTCACTGCCATCGCCAAAAAGCTGACGGAATTTGGGCAGATCATACGGGGTAGAAATAATAAGGACGTCGCGAATACCAGCCAGCATAAGCGTGCTGAGCGGGTAATAAATCATCGGTTTGTCGTACACCGGCATGAGTTGTTTGCTCACAGCGAGGGTGAGGGGGTAGAGGCGTGTGCCGAGGCCGCCAGCGAGAATGATGCCTTTCATTGGAAAAAGTTAGAAAAGAAGGGCGAAGGTAACAAGGGTCGATGTGGTGATGAGCAATCATCTGGCCAAATCGTTTTTTGGGGCTTTAAAAAAATAATTTTGATCAAAAAAGCAACCCAATAAGTATTCAAGCCCTCAATCCAAAAAAATTATTCCTATGAAAAAAATCTGTTTTCTCGCATTGCTCGCATTCCCTTTGGCAACCTGGGGACAAACACATCATGAACTCAAACTCGATGTATTCCAGGGGTTCCTCCGCACGGCATCTGTGTCGTACGAAATAGCCCCAACCAAACATTTTGGAGCAGAATTGGGGCTTGGGCATGAATGGGGTTCCATCGGGTTCTTTTCCCCGCTCCCGGAAAAGGATGGTTATTACTCATTTGACCAGAACATTGGGCAAGTGTCCATCTCCGGAAAAGTACTACCCATCTAAACGGGCCAACGCTGACCGCTGGTTTATTGGAGGATCTTTCATTCAAAAAATTGAACTGAGTCGCGATCCGAATTACGCCAAGGTCTTTCAAGAAAAATTTGGCTTTGCTCCAAAAGAAAACAAATATATAGACAGCGGTTTGGGTACTTCCCTTGGTTTCAAAAGGGTATACCGCAATCGCCTGATTGTCGAATTGGGTATGATATGCGAAGTAAGTCTTACGAAATTGTTCAAAAGCGGGAATGAGCAATCATTTGATTTGAGCAGCTATGTTCAATTAAAAATTGGCTATCGGTTTGCTGCGCCTACTAAAGTGGAAGAAAAAGGATAGGTTATTACAAAAAGGAACTGGGGAATGACCACCATTCACCAGTTCCTAAGATAAGTTCGGTTTTAAAAAATCCAAATAATTAACAGGGTTTATAGCCTCGAAACTCGCGTCAGGGTAAGCCTTCGCAAATGGGAGCGGTGGGCGACTACCCTTTCCAGGATTCCACTTGAACTCGTAGGCATGAAGTTGACCATCGTATTCTTCCAGGTAATCCAGCTCTTGTTGGCGCAGCGTTCTCCAAAAATAACTGCTGCCATAAAAGTTGTGGAAATGATTGCGCTTCATCCGTTCGCTCACCAAAAAATTCTCCCATAGCCCACCAATATCGTTTCGGAGTTCTAATGGACGAAAATCTCCAATGATTGCGTTACGGATGCCGTTGTCGTAAAAATATATCTTTCGGGTCTTTTTCAATTCAGTATGAAGGTTGCGACTGAATCCTTGTAATTTGAATACAATAAAAGATTTTTCAAGCAGATCAATATACCGTTGCGCCGTACCTACATCGCTGCCGATGGTTTTGGCAAGGTTGAGATAGGAGGTTTCTGAACCAGTTTGAAGCGCAAGTGCTTTGAGCAATTTGTCAAGTAACTCAGGTCGGCGAAGGTCTTGAAAAGCAAAAATGTCTTTGTATAAATAACTGGAGGCTAATTGGTTCAGGACATCACGCTCTGATCCAGGATTAGTTACTACGGCAGGATACATCCCATACATCAAACGTTGGCGCAGGTGCCTGCTTTCTTCAAACTCACCGTGGTGTTGAGCCAGTTCGTACGTCGAAAACGGCAATAAGGTATACTCCCATTTTCGTCCGGTGAGTGGCTCGTTTATTTGGTTTGACAATTCGAAAGACGATGAGCCGCTCACCAGCAGCCGAATATGCTTGATTTGATCTGTGATAATTTTTAGCGTCAAGCCAATGTTTTTCACACGCTGCGCTTCGTCAATGAGCAACAATTCAGCATCACCCACTACATTTAACAGATTCGGCAACATCTGGACTTCGAGCCGCATCCGAACAGATGAATCATCACAGTCGAGTCGCCGAACACGGAGCTTGCTTTGACGAGCTACTTCGTCCATGATGGTGGATTTGCCAGATTGGCGAGGCCCCAGTAGGATGACGGCCTTGCCAGGCGTTATTTTCTCTTCGACTGTCTTGAGTAAGACTCGATTGATGAACATAGTAGGCGTTTTTTTTGCAAAAATAGAAAATTTGTGTTTGTAATCGAAAAATAACTGTATAATTTTCGATTACAAACACAAATGTTACAAAAAAAATTACGAAATCCGGCTCCAAACCCGAGCATCCTTTCCTTCGGAAGCCAAATGCTGCCGCAAACGCAAATGCTCCGGCATAGCCAGTCCGGGGTCTTTTTCCAAAATCTGCGCAGCGATTTCTCGAGCAGCAGCGAGTATTTGTCCATCTCTGGCAAGGTCCGCGAGTAAGAATCGAAGCATGCCGCTTTGCTGGGTACCTTCGATATTGCCGGGGCCGCGCAGCCGCAAATCGGTTTCAGCAATGACGAAACCATCGGTGGTTTGCACCATGGTTTGAATGCGCTCGCGGCCTTCATGACTGAGCTTATGACCAGTTAACAGGACGCAATAACTTTGATCCGCACCACGCCCCACCCGTCCACGCAATTGGTGAAGTTGAGAAAGCCCAAAGCGCTCGGCATTTTCAATCACCATAATCGAGGCGTTCGGAATATTCACGCCGACCTCAATTACGGTGGTGGCCACCATGATTTGGGTTTCTTTTTTGACAAATCGCTGCATCTCAAAGTCTTTGTCGCTAGCTTTCATCTTGCCATGGACAATAGAGATTTGATATGTTGGCTGTGGAAAATCACGACTAAGTGCTTCAAAACCAGACATCAGGTTTTGCAAATCCAACTTTTCCGTCTCTTCAATCATCGGATAAACGACATAAACCTGATGCCCTTTGGCAATCTCATCCCGCATAAAACCCTGCACCCGCAATCGGTGATGCTCCGTCTTGTGCATCGTGGTGATGGGCTTCCGGCCTGGGGGTAGTTCGTCAATCGTTGACACGTCCAAATCGCCATACAAAGTCATCGCCAGGGTGCGGGGAATCGGTGTGGCGGTCATTACTAAAACGTGAGGCGGATAAATAGGGTTTTTTGCCCAGAGTTTTGCTCGTTGCTCTACCCCGAAGCGGTGTTGTTCGTCTATTACGCTGATTCCCAGGTTTTTAAACTGTACCCAATCCTCAATGAGTGCGTGGGTGCCGATCACAAGATGCATTTCGCCAGAGGCTAGTTGTGCCAAAATGGCCTCGCGTTTTTTTCCTTTCACCGACCCGCTGAGGTAGCCGACGTTCACGCCAAGCTCGCCAACAAGCGCGCGGATTCCTTCCAAATGTTGCTGCGCTAAAATCTCCGTTGGGGCCATCATACAGGCTTGATGCCCGTTATCCAATGCTATCAGCATGGTCATTAGGGCGACAACCGTTTTGCCAGAGCCGACATCACCCTGCACCAGGCGGTTCATGTGTTTGCCTGAAGCCAGGTCGGCGCGTATTTCTTTCAGCACTCGTTTTTGCGCGCCAGTGAGCTCAAAAGCCAGTTTTTCTTGATAAAACCGATTGAAAAAATCCCCGATTTTGGAGAATACGAAGCCCAGCATCGTGTCTTTACGGCGGGTGCGGACTTGCAAAAGCCGGAGTTGCAGGAAAAACAATTCCTCGAATTTGAGCCGCCGGATGGCAGCGTCCAGCTCAGACTGAGTTTCAGGAAAATGAATTTGATTTAATGCTTGCCAGCGCGGAGTTAGTTTGAATTGTGCCCCCAAATAATCAGGCAAAGTCTCTGGCAAATCCGAAGCAGAAAGGCCATCCAATAAAGTTCGGATGAGCTTGCGCAAACCCTTGGCATCCAGGCCTTTTTGGGTTAGTTTATCGGTAGTTGGGTAAACCGGGTCGAAATTTTTGGCAGCCCCGCTGCCCCCCGTGGCCCCCCCCAGTCCCCCCTGAAGGGTTGGGGAGGCCGCGACTTCCTCCATCTCTGGATGCGCAATGTTAAACTTTCCGTTAAACTCGCTCACTCGCCCAAATACAATGTATTCCTTGCCGACTACGAGGCTTTTTTCAAGCCATTGTACACTACGGAACCACACGAGTTCCATAATACCTGTCTCGTCGCGGAGGGTGCCTGCTAACCGTTTGGCTTTGCCTTCGCCGAGGGTTTCGAGTCGGCGGAGGGTACCACGGAGTTGTACTATCTCGCCCTCGTTGTGCACCGCCCTGATGCTGTGAAACTTAGTGCGATCAATGTAGCGAAACGGAAAATGAAAGAGCAGATCACGGCAAGTGAAGATACCCAGCTCCGTCTTGAGCGTGTCGGCGCGATGCGGGCCTACGCCTTTTAGGAATTCTATGTTGGAATCTAGGTTGGGCATGGGTCGTCATTTTACCCGCCATAGCTTTGGCGAAGGAGGGGCGTCATTCAACGTTATTTGTCATTTTACCCGCCATAGCCTTGGCGAGGAGGGCAGTACAGGCTTTGATTTGCTCCTGTTTGAGTCTAAAAGAAGTTTACGACCACTCATCGCGCTTCTGTTTTTGCCAATCGGCTGCGTCTTCTATCTTTTGAAACAGCGGCGTTGATTGCTGTTGTAAGGTATGCCTCAGAAGCGCCAATTGATTGCTCGGTGGGAATGACGTGTCAGGCTGGGTGTCTTTAGGCAAAGCCTTTGTTGGCTGAGATGCCGGGACAATTTTGACATAGCCCAAAGTACGCAGAAACTGGAGCAACAGTGCGTAACGGCTTTCTTCGACGTTTATAACCAGTTGTTTCATAACATTGATTTAATTTGCAAAGGTACTTATAAAGCCTTCTGGTTCAAAATCATAGGGGTTGTTTGCCAGTGTGGGCTTTGATTTGTTCCAGGGCTTCGCGGACGAAGATTTTGGAGAGGTCGGTGAATTCTTCGGGGCTTAGTTTTTGAGAGTAGGGTTTTGAAATATTTATATCTTTCTTTAAGCCCCCTCCCTGTATTTTGTACTCAAATTTTTGGAAATAGATGATCAGTGCAAATTCAATGTTGAAGGGTTGGCTCACTTTTTTAAACTCTACCCACCCGTATTCGTAGATAACCTGTGCAGTTGATTTTGCTCTAACCTCAAGTAGTTCTTGTTTTACAGCATTCCAATTGTCAAGTGAAACCTCAGTTTGATGTGTTTCTTCACCGCCCACAAATCTCAATTTATTCCAGTTTCTGTAAAATAGATCATTCAGACTCAAACATCTTTTTTGAATTTCTTGTATTAGTGGAATGAAGGTTTCTTCGAGCAGTTGGCGAATCAGCACTTCATTTTCTTGAATAGTATCTTCCCTTTCCCCCAGACTCCCCTTCAACAACGCAATCTCCTTATCCAAATCATCCGGCTCTTCCATAGACTCATTTCTTGCGCCCTTGAGCTGAATATCCAGCGAGTGCAATAAGTTTTCCCTAATGTATTCGATGAACGCTCCTAGTTCTCCAGCATCGGCTTGGCGCAAGGCATAATAGTAGGCTTGGCGGTCTTTTTGTTTAATCACCACGGGCGGGTAGCCATACTGCATCAACAGGAGATTCATCAACAGGCGCGACATACGCCCGTTGCCATCGTCAAAAGGGTGAATGGCGACAAAACGATGATGGAAAGTCGCAGCGAGTAGAAGTGGATGCAGGTCGTTTTTTGTCTGATGATTGCGCAGCCAATCCACGAGATCAGTCATTTTGGCGGGCGTTTCTTCAGGCGTCGCGTAGTAGTGGATTTCACCAGTGGGAGTTTTGACGTTATTGGGCATAGTTTTATATGTGCCCAAGGTCACGCGCTTTTCAACAGTTTGTCCGTCAAGGGTTTGCGCAGGATTGGTGTATGATTCCACCAAAATCATTGCATGCAGTTCTCGGATAACTTTCTCACTCAGTTGGTCTCGGTTTTGAATGAAGTGCATCAGATAATCAATGCCCTCATTATGTCCCTTTATATCAAGGTGGTCTTTGAACGGTTTGCCTTTGGCCGTCAGACCTTCCATCAGGAAAGCGATGGTCTCACCATAAGTCAAGGAGTTCCCTTCAATAGCATTCGAGTGGTAATTCCAGTCGAGCCGGAATTTCTGCATGATGCGACCTTCCTGTTCAGGCGTGAGCGGGCGCAACGCAGCTACCTCCGTTTTGCGTTGGTCAATTCGTTGCAGTAGTTCAGTTAAAGGCGAATGGTTCTCCATGAAGTTCTTGTATGTCAGAATTTAATTCAACCCTACAGTTTAGTTTGTGCAAAAGTAAAATA
>JBBQLD010000259.1:0-6786 GCA_038327555.1 Chitinophagales bacterium | reverse complement strand
ACATTGCATGCATAACTAGTGGCAGGGGCACGACGTCTTTGATAGTTTGGTGAGATTATTTTGAGATGAGACTAGGCGCGACGAAGGATTGTAGCGGGCTCTCCATGACTGAGGCGCAACAAAGTATCAGTTCAAAAGAGTCGAACAAACCGTCAAAGACTTCGTGCCCCTGCCACTAGTGCGGACTTGGTTCATTTAATTAGTCCCCACAAAACCTCTATCCCCAAGCCCAAAAAAATTAATCCGATAAATCGGTTTGCATATCGGGTCACTTCGCCCGAACGCCGCAGTATAATCTGTCCTAGCCACGCGTACAGTGAAAGTGAGAAAAGTGTTCCGATCGCAACACCAAACGAGAAAACTAAGGTAGCCCAAAGCCCTTCTTTCCACCAGCCTTCCAACCGCAACCAACCGCAGTACACAAACCAATAAGGAATAGCCAACAAATTAAAGGCACTCAGAATCATGCCTTTTACAAACTGTCTCGGCATATTCCCAGGTTCAATTTTTTCTGGTGGCCCTATAGGAACGCGGTTGGAATAAAGGGACAATTTTGCCGGACTTATTTTGTTCCTCTCTTCGTTGCTCGTCGATTTTTTAGTCCCACTAAACGCCCTCCTCGCGTCTTGACAGAAACAAAATCGACACCCCAAAATTGTACCTTTATTCGAACCGCGTTCCATAGGTTTTGCAAAAAAAATAAGCTGAAACCCAATCACAAAGAACACCGGAACCGCTGCCCAATGAAAGCCTTGCGCAGCTGCCGGGTGACTTAAAAACCAATCTGTGAGCACAACAGCCGCCCATGCTTGAAAAAATTCGGCTAACGCAGCACCAGATGCAAGTGCCATTGCCGCTGATAATCCACGCGAAATAGAGGCTTGAGATACACTCAGGCTAATAAGACCTGGCGGAATAGAGCCGAACAGGCTGAGTATAAACCCTGCTGCTAAAAGTAGCATTTTTAACTTTTTGAATTGGGAAAACGCGAAAACACTACAAGGAACCATAAACTTTTCCCACTTTTGCCTTGCTTTTTGAACAGACAAATATCAACGCAAATGACTCAAAATAATACACTCCTTGCCTTTCTGTTTTTTTTCCTCGTTTCCGCTACCCTCCGGGCTCAAGCCAATGATGAATGTAGTGGGGCAACAGTAATCTTAGATCCTACAGATTTTTGCACGCTTGCCGGTGCAGAAGACAACACAAGTGCAACACCAAGTCTCCAGAGCACTCCAGGTTGTTGGCCCAGTCTGACGGCTGACTTGTGGTATACATTTACTGCCGTTGCGCCCGATGTAGTGCTCATTGTCAGGGGGCAAACTCCAACCAACCCTACCGGGTCAATGTTTGGTCCGCAAGTCGCCCTGTATAGTGGTACCTGTAATAATCTTACCGAAATAGATTGCGCTGTAGACTTTAATTTCACCAATATTTTACCCCTTGTGGTCGGTGGTCTTGTTGTTGGCCAACAATATTTCATTCGCATTGATGGCGCCTTTCCTGGGCGTTTTGAATGCTGCGTTAAAAACCAGATAAATCCGAACATCGTTAGCGATGAATGTGCTGGTGCTGTTGTAATCTCAGACCCTAGCGATTTTTGCACGAATGATCCTGGTCCAGACAATTCATCGGCAAGTGCAAGTACGCAGCCCTTTCCCAGTTGTTGGTCCAATGTAGGTGCCGACGTTTGGTACAGCTTCACCGCTGCTGCACCTGACCTTGTGGTGATTCTTAAAGGCCAAACTCCATCTAATCCATTTGGAACGATGTTTGGTCCGCAAGTGGCTGTTTATGGCGGTGATTGTAACAATTTGACCGAATTAGGCTGCGCAGCAGACTTGAATTTCAGCAATAATCTGCCGCTTGTAGTGACCGATCTGGTCGTTGGGCAGCAATATTTTATCCGCGTGGATGGTGTGATACCGGGATTTTTTCAGCTGTGTGTCAAAAACAAGGAAAATGTCAATGTAGTATCTGGCGATTGCCCTACTGGCACCATTATTTGCAGCAAAAACCCAATTCTTGTGGATCAAGTTTTTGGATCTGGCATCGATCCCAACGAACTGTCAGATGCTCCATGTTTGACTGGTTTTGTTGGCGAATCAAGCTCGGCCTGGTATATATTCACCGCTGCGAATAACGGGAAATTGACTTTTACGATTACACCCAACGAACCCAACGACGACATTGACTTTGTCCTATATCGCCTGCCCAATGGCCCCGGTGATTGTACTGGTAAAGTTTCTGAACGTTGCATGGTTGCAGGTGACTTCAATGCTACGAGCCCATGCATGGGACCAACCGGGTTAAGTTTAACTGCAACAGATCTCAATCAACCTCCAGGATGCGCACCCGGAAGCGATAATTTCGTTCGGTTCCTAACTATGGTTCCTGGAAGAACTTATGCACTGTGCATCAATAATTTTACCACCATTGGAAATGGATTTACCATAGAATGGGGCGGAGATGCGCTGTTTAAAGGCTCCGCGATTGCCAATTTTTCTACAGACGAGCCTGATAAAAAAATATGCCTCGGCGAAGAACTGGTCGTAACAGATTCTTCTACCACTATTAATGGGGTTCTTACCGAATGGCACTGGAATTTTGGCGCAGGCTCAACACCGGATACGATCAGCGGCCAAGGTCCACACACCGTTCAATATCAAACCATTGGCCCTAAAAGCATAGTGCTTACCGTGGTCACAGATGAAGGCTGCGCTGCCTTAGACACCGCATTTATTTTGGTTGAATTTTGCTGCACCCTGGAAGCTGCTGTAACTGTAGAGCCTGGTTGTCCTTATAACCCCGCAGCTACGGCTACAGTCGATGTTCAAAATGGTCTTGACCCACTAACCATAACCTGGAGCAATGGCCAGTCTGGTATCAATACCTCTACCCTAATTGATACTTCAGGCAACTACTCCGTTTTGGTGGTAGACGCCAACGGTTGCAGGGATAGTCTGAGCTTCACTGTGAACACGCCACTAAATGTCAGTGCGATGTTCCCCCCGGATACTTCAACCATACTGCTAGGCGAAACGATAACACTCACCGTTTCTGGTGCTCCTGCCGACTCTCTTAATATTATATGGATTCCGATTAAGCCCAAAAGCGATACACTTATCGGAGCTGTTCAGGCATTAGCGCCGACTGAAACTACTACTTACGTAGTGGAAGTAAGCAACTCCGGCTGCTTCTTCAGCGACACGGTAACGGTAGTAGTTAGACAACCAAAATTTGAACGACCCAATGCCTTTACGCCCAATGGGGACGGAGCCAATGACACTTTTGGTCCAGTCCTTGTTGGCCATACCTTGCTCCAATTGGAGGTTTGGTCTCGCTGGGGAGAAAAAGTTTTTGACTCTCCCAGTGCGGGTAGCAATACTTGGGATGGCACCATAAATGGCGAGCCTGCGCCTTCAGATGTGTATGTCTACCGGGTTAGGGTCAGATTGGTGAGCGGAGAAGAAAAAGTGGAAAATGGAGATGTGACCTTGTTGCGGTAAGGGCAATGGCGTGTCATGCTGAACGCAGTGAAGCATGACACGCCATTGCCCACCAATTTTAAATCCTAAATAAACGTAAAGGCTCATGCGCCAACTTGTTTGCCTTCTGCTTTTGGCCCTCGTAACACCAGAAATTTGGGCGCAATCCAACGATGAATGCAGTGGCGCTACAGTCATTGCCGATCCTACTGATTATTGCACACCACAATTGGAGGAAAACACCCTTGCCACAGCCAGTGTTCAGGCTTTTCCTAGTTGTTGGTCGAATGTTGGAGCAGACTTGTGGTACACCTTCACCGCCATTGCTCCAGATTTGGTCATCATACTTAAAGGACAAACCCCCTCCAATCCTACGGGTACTATGTTTGGACCACAGGTGGCCGTTTACAGCGGAGATTGTGCAAATTTGACTGAAATCGCCTGTGCTTTTGACGCAAATTTTACCAGTAATCTGCCGCTCGCAGTAAACAACCTCGTGGTTGGACAGCAGTATTTTATTCGAGTGGACGGGGTAGTTCCAGGACGTTTTGAATGTTGCATCAAAAACAAGGAAAATGTCAATGTGGTATCAGGCGATTGCCCTACCGGAATAGTTATCTGTAGCAAAAATCCGATTCAAGTAGATCAGGTATTTGGTCCAGGCACTGATCTCTTTGAGGTGAATGGAGCACCCTGTTTTTCCGGTACCGGGGAATCAAGTTCTGCTTGGTATATTTTCACCGCAGCCAATAATGGAACACTCGAATTCACGCTTACCCCGAATAATCCGGCTGACGATCTTGATTTTGTGGTCTACCGTCTCCCTAATGGCCCCGGCGATTGTACAGACAAAATAATTGAACGGTGCATGGGCGCAGGAGATTTTGATCCGGCCAGTCCTTGCATGGGGCCAACTGGGTTAAATGCTACGGCCACAGCTATCAGTCACCCATTTGGTTGTTTTGCTGGAGATGACAATTTCCTTCAATTCTTAACCCTGATAAGCGGAGAAACCTACGCCTTGATCGTCAATAATTACACCACGCTGGGCAATGGCTTCTCTATTGAATGGGGCGGAACCTCCCTTTTTCAAGGTGCAACAACAGCCAGATTCGTCACCGACGAGCCAGACCAAAAGATATGCCTTGGAGAAGCCCTGGTTGTGACCGACTCTTCCTTTACCACGGACGGGATCATCACGGACTGGCAATGGGATTTCGGCAATGGCTCCATCGCAGATTCCACGAGTGGCCAAGGCCCATTGACCGTTCAATATCAAACAATTGGCCCAAAACAGATCATTCTAACCGTTGCCAATGACGAAGGCTGTGTAAATCTGGACACTGCATTTGTCATCGTGGAAGATTGCTGTGTTTTAGAAGTCGCAGTAAGTGTGGCGCCAGGTTGCCCGAATACTCCGTCGGCTACCGCCACCGTGGAGGTTCAAAATGGACTTGACCCGCTAACGATTACCTGGAGTAACGGTCAAACAGGCAATAACACCATGACTTCTATTGATTCTTCTGGCAATTACTTCGTCGTGGTTGAAGATGTAAGTGGCTGTAAGGATAGCCTGAATTTCATTGTGAACACGCCGCTAAATGTCAGTGTAATGTTCCCCCCGGACACTTCAACCATATTGCTGGGAGAGACTATAACACTCACCGTTTCAGGCGTTCCTACAGACTCCCTTATGGTTACATGGACTCCGATCAAGCCTACAGGCACAAAACTTTTCGGAGCAGTTCAGCCCTTAACCCTATCTGAAACTACCACTTACGTAGTGGAAGTTAACAACTCCGGATGTATCTTCAGCGACACGGTAACTGTAGTAGTTAGACTACCAAAAGATAAATACCCCAATGCCTTTACCCCCAACGGGGATGGCGCCAACGACACATTCGGCCCGGTACTGATCGGCCACACTTTGCTCCAATTGGAGGTTTGGTCGCGCTGGGGAGAAAAGGTTTTTGACTCCATCAGCGCGGGCAGCAACACTTGGGATGGCACCATAAATGGCCAGCCAGCACCTTCTGATGTTTATGTTTATCGAATGCGGGTCAGATTGGTGAGCGGCGAAGAAAAAATGGCGAAGGGAGATGTTACGTTGTTGCGGTAGCGTTTTGGTGGTTTTTTTTTACTTTTTATCAAATCTTATCCGTTAGCCAGTGCAGGTTGCAGGCCCTCAAAGGCATCAGCCCAAGAAGTTCCATTGCTTGTCCCTGTTGCCGCCTGATTTACATACCTAGACTTGTTGGGCGCAGATAATTGTGCTATGGGCGCAAAGAAGAAGGATTAGGTAGTTTTTCATCGAAGTACTGCAAGCTTTTCTCTAGCAACTACCCTGCCATTTTCGATAATGCAGACAAAGTACCAGCCACTTGGACAGTTCGCCAGCGTAATAGTATGTGTTCTTACGCTCTCAGCGATTGGCTCCGACATAAAAAGCCTTCCCGCAAGGTCATAAAGCGCAACTAGTGGCAGGGGCACTAGACACCTTGGAGCAATTAATTCCTGAAACTGAATTTGGGTAGAAGCAGTCGCAGGATTAGGCACCAAACGAATAGACAATGGCGGATTCAAGTTTCAAATGCAACACATTTAGTTTTCTTATCGGCCGCTTGATAGAACTCAATAGGTGTTAAAAACCCGAGCGATTTTCGCGGTCTGTTGTTCAAGTTTTCTTATACTGCTTCAAGCACTTTTTCGTCCAGTTCTTTGAGGTTTTGCTTCTTCGGTATGAACTGTCTGATGAGACCGTTTGTATTTTCGTTCAACGCTCTTTCCCAGGAATGGTATGGGTTGGCAAAGTAGACCTGTATGCCCAAGTCCTCGGCAATTTGTTGGTGGTAGGCGAATTCGGTTCCGTTGTCAAAGGTGATCGTTTCTTTGGGTAATGTTGTGTTTTTCAGAAGCTCTACAACCACCTTGTGGACTGCTGCTGCTGATTTGTCCTCCGATTTGCCCATCAGGGCGTGTTTGGATTTTCGTTCTACCAACGTGACTACTACGCCCTGGTGATTTCCTCCGATAATCGTATCGCCTTCCCCCCCGAGTGCTCGGGGCCAAACCGCTCTTTGGCCTCAACCACCGCAGGACGTTCTGCAATCATAGTCTTATTGGGTATTTTTCCCCGTTTGTCGTTTGTTCCTAGCCTTTTTCGACGCTTTTTGTGTCCAAAACGCAAGTTCTTGTAGAGTTCGCCGCCAGCTTTTTTGTCTCGATAAACATGCAAATAGATCGTTTCAGGGCTAACTTTGGGCAGGTTTTGTTGTCCTAATTTGAAACTTGAATC
>JBBQLD010000258.1:0-6791 GCA_038327555.1 Chitinophagales bacterium | reverse complement strand
AAGGCACTTACTATCCAACCACCACCACTGACCGATCCAAATCATTTGTGCTAAAACAAGGAGTGCGCATTTATGGAGGATTTCAAGGCATAGAAGTTGAGATAACCCAGCGTGACATCAATATTCATGAAACAATCCTGTCCGGAAATATCGGAGATCCAATAGGTGCTGACAATTCTTACCATGTGTTATATGGCACAGCACTGGATAGCACCACTTTGATTGATGGATTTACCATAACCAAAGGCATGGCCACTGGCGACGACCTTCCTTCCTCCAATGGATGGGGCGGCGGGCTGCTTCTTGAGCCGTCATCGGATATTTACAATACCTGTCCTGTTATTCAAAACTGTCGCTTTTCGGGCAATTACGCGCTTATTGGAGGTGCCATCCATTGTCCTTGGGAATTTGGTAACTATGTCAACCCAATTATTCGGAATTGCCAGTTTGTTTCAAACAGAGCTGAACAATCTGGTGGTGGGATTTATAAAAGTGGTCCTGCGATAATCGAGAAGCCATTTGTGATTGACCACTGTATGTTCTATCAAAACTCGGCTTTTTACAATAGTGGAGGTGCACTTTTTTTTACTCAGACCGACAACATTACGGAGATTCAAAATTGTATTTTTGAAAAGGACACCTCTCGATTTGCTTGGGGAGCTGGTGTCTATTATGATCATTTTGAGAATAGCCATTTGATCGTTGAAGCTTGTACTTTTAGAGGCAATTTCGCTGGTATTGGTACTGCAATTTGTACTAATTTTTCTAGTAACCCAAGCACAACTCTTTCAATAGAGATTCTATCCTGTAATTTCAATGATAATATATCGAATGGGCAAGCGGGAGCCGTTTTGTTGATGGGTGAATCTGATAGTAAAATCATTGCTCATTTTTTGAATTGCAACTTTTTAAATAACCGATCAAAATCTTACGCAACGGCCTTGTCAATTAGCGGAAAAGAGGTGGTTGTTAACCTCAATAATTGTGTTTTCAGCAATAATATTGGTATCCCGGCAAACCCAAATGGCTCAAGATATGCCGTATATATGGGTGGATTGCTCACAAAAAGTAATTTCACCAACTGCCTTTTCTCCAACAACGAGTCTGCTTTAGGCTTTTTTTCTCCGGTTAATGCAGAGGCAACTCATAAAATTACCAATTGCACCTTTTTTCAAAATGGAAAATATGTAATTGACAAAACCAACTATCCATTTAACCCTGGTTTTAATGATTGCTATATTACCAACTCCATTTTTCATGATGATGCCACTTTTGACAGAATGTTCTCCGACAATGATCCTTTCGGGGCAAGCATGGAGGGTTATTATATCGATTATACGTTTGTAAGTTTAGATGACAATGTGACCCCAAATGATGCATTTGGACCTCATACGGTGTTTAAAGCGATGCCGTTTTTTGTAGATACATTGAATAACGATTTCCGTTTGCTGAAATGTTCTCCTGCTGTCAACGCAGGAAATAACTTGGTTGTTGATTCCCTAAATATCCTAACCGATCTAGACGGCAATCCCCGTATTCGCTTTGATACAGTAGACCTGGGCGCTTATGAATCCCAGGAAGCCTGCATTAGTAGCCTCAGCCAGGAGCCGGAACCAGGCGTTTTACTAGCCTTGCTTTCCCCCAACCCGCAGCAACCAGGGGCGACTGTCCATGTCCAAGTCCAAAGCCTTGAAAGTAATGTTCTGGGCTGGGCATTAAGGGATATTTATGGCCGAACGCTTGATGTAGGCCGGGTTTTGCTGGATTCTCAATCGGATTTTTCTTTGATTGCCCCAATTACTCCAGGCATCTATTGGGTTGAAATACAGTCGGGCTTGCGATCCATTTGCTTGAAATTTATCGTATTTCAGTAGAATTGCTCAAATCCTTTTCGTCCTTTGCGATCCTAAACACACCGCATGGACTTTAGAAGAATTGCCTTGTTTGCCGGCCCTGCGCTTTTCGCGCTGGTTGCGTTTGCGCCTTCACCTGCCGGAATGCCTTGGCCTGCGCAAATAACTGCCGCAATTACCCTTTGGATCGCTGTTTGGTGGATCACTGAACCCATTGAGATGGCAGCCACCTCGCTGCTACCACTCGTGTTGATTCCCCTGGCTGGTGTTGCGCCGCTCAAAGTGGTGGCGGCTGAATATGGCAATGAGATCATTTTCCTATTCATGGCCGGGTTCTTTATGGGCAAATCCATCGAACGCTGGCATTTGCACCACCGCATCGCCTTGCGCATGGTCTTGTGGATCGGTACAGATCCTTCTCGTACGGTGCTGGGATTCATGGCGGCCTCGGCGTTTATTTCGATGTGGATCTCCAATACCGCCACTGCGGTAATGATGACACCAGTAGCTATCGCAGTAGCTGCTCAAAGCGAGGGCTTACCTAGTCATAAAAACTTTTCAAAATCGCTGCTCCTCGGTGTAGGATACGCCTGTTCTATTGGCGGACTCGCTACCTTGATTGGCACGCCTACGAATGCCATTTTCCTCTCCTTCGTACAGCAAAACATGGGGGAGAACGTCTCTTTTGGCAAATGGCTCTTGTTCGGTTTCCCGTTTGCACTCACACTGCTTTTAGTCTGCTGGAAATTGCTGGTCTGGATGTTTCCGGTTGGGAAAGAAGACTCAAAAGGTATAGATAGCCACGAGCATCTGCGTGTGCAACTTGTGGCACTCGGCCCAATTACTTTACCTGAGCGACGCATCCTTTGGGTCTTTGGTACTGTCATTATAGCCTGGGTGAGTGGATCACTTTTGTGGTACGGCCCCTTGAATCAATGGATTCATGTATACATGGCCGGATTGCCGTTGCCAGAAAATTTGGAAAAAGTGCCCTCCTATTGCTCAGATACGGTAGTAGCCATCCTGGGAGCCGTTTTGTTTTTCATCATCCCGGCAGGAAGTCGCGAAACAAAAACTACGCTCCTCGATTGGCCAACAGCGACCAAAATTCCCTGGGGCATCCTCATTTTGTTTGGAGGCGGATTGGCCCTTGCCAGAAGTTTTGATTTGAGCGGCCTGGCAGTATGGTTTGGCGAACAATTGAAAGACCTGAACTTTTTGCCCCATGCGCTCATTCTTTTGCTGGTGCTGAGTTCGGTGGTACTGCTCAGTGAGGTGGCGTCTAATATTGCAACGGCCTCCATGATGATGCCTGTGTTGGCCGCTTTAGCCGGGAGTATTGGGGCCCATCCATTTGGTTTGTTGTTGAGCGCAACCCTGGCGGCATCCTTTGGTTTTGGTCTGCCCATCGCTACGGCGCCCAACAGTATTGTGTTCGCTTCCGGCCACATGAGTACCCGAGATATGGCAAGAGCTGGATTTTTGTTGGATGTTTTGGCCGTGCTACTTTTGTTGGCCTTTATTTATGTTTTGCTTCCCATCGTTTGGGGGATCAATGTATAATTTGCTGCGGCGATAAGCTGGCCTTTTGATTGATGTTTTTTTACCCCAAAAGGCGTATTTTCTTTAGTTTTAACAGAAAAAGTTTGTTCATTTTTTTTTGAACGAAAATTGTTCATTTAAATTGATCAATTTTTTAATAAACTATTGATAATCAATTGATTGAGTTTAGAATTAATTTTGTGACATCTTTTTTTGACAAAACTAGTCTAATTTTGTGGAAGAAAACTTTGGTGTTTGTTCAACAAGACATTACCTTTGAGGCATCAATTTAAACAAAAAGGAGATCGCCATGACAAGTATGGAATTCAACAGCAAACTGAGCACTCTGACGAGTATGTTGCACTCCTTCGCCTACAATTTGACGAAGAACGTGGAGGATGCCAAGGATCTGTATCAGGAAACCACTTATCGCGCGCTATTCAACCGTGATAAGTTTCAGCCCGACACCAATTTTAAGGCGTGGATGTTCACGATCATGAAGAACATCTTCATCAACAATTACCGCAAAAAGGTGAAAGCCAATACGGTGTTGGACAATACTGAAAACCAATATTACCTCAACTCATTCAGTCACTCGGCAGCCAATGCAGCAGAAGGCGGCATCCTGCTTAAAGAACTGAATACGATGGTATCAGATCTTGACGACAGCATCCGTGTTCCATTCACGATGCACTTCGAGGGATATAAATACCAGGAGATTGCCGACGATTTGAAACTGCCCTTGGGCACAGTAAAAAGTCGCATATTCTTTGCGCGCAAAGAGTTGAAGGAAAAAATCATGTCGAATTACGGGTTCAATCCGAACTAAGGTCTGGTATTAAACATCGTTTTTGACTAACTAAGAGCTGCTCCCACAAAGAGCGGCTTTTTTTTGTGCCCCTTTCGTTATTATTGTTTAATGACTATCTATTGCTTTGTCAAATCCAAATCCTTGAGCATCAACAAAAACGACTTGCTAAAAAGTGTAGGCGACGCAAAATTAAGCTGGTTCGTGTCGGGGCGAAGTCGAGTATATTGGACTCGGTTATGATCGACGATTTGCTTGATGCCCTTTAATATTTCTGCTTTTTGAAGCCTTCCAGCCTCGTCGGTGAAGGGAATATGGAAACTGAGTTCGCGGAAAAATGCAGACTCGGTGATTTGGAAAAACAAGTGCAAAAGCTCCCGGTCAGGCTTTGGCGGCGCTTGGTGGAAAAGTGTAAAACCCGCCACATATTGCGGTACAGCAAACGCCAGGGTATCGTGTCCTTGTTGCATAGGCCACTCCATATTGGCCAGTTCGCCGCCAATAAAACTCGCCAAAGTACCATGCGGTACCGCAGGATTTGCTCCGAAAGTGCTGCGTGTGCGGTACATCTCTTTAAATAATTCTGCCTTTGGTCGATCTAGCAAAAGCTGAAACTCACGCCTTATTTGCTGCACTTTGACTTGCGCAGTGAGGTTGTTTTTGGTAAAATATGCGGCATATATCTTCTCCAGCAAATCCATCATAAAGCCTTCTGGCTTAATGAGATAGTCGAGTTTAAATGCCAGTGCAAGTAAGAGATAAGCGTAGGTGCCAGGGTAGGTATTGGGGTCTGGCTTGCCTTTGTCTATTTCGGCAAAGGCTGCCTTGATAGACCGATGAATGTAGGCGTATTTGGCCTCTTTCTCAGCTTCCGCGATATCGCCGAGGTTGCGATCTTCAGTTGGGCTAAGTGCATTGGCGAATTCGCCGAGCAGGAGATCATCTTGTTTGTCGGCATGAATGGCCAGCTCGCGCAGGGCATGCAGGATTTTCAGGGGCGAACCGTCTGCGGTACGGGAATCAAACTTGATGCACAGGTTGTTCGCTTCGTCCAGAGAAAAACGGCTGAATTTGAGGTTGAAATTGGCCTCCATAAGCCGCCGCATAAAACCTACATTAAGGTCATTGGCTCGAGCCACGCGACTTTCGGCCTTTACTGTTTCGGCGTTGGCAAAGCCCGTAATATGCTGAGAGCCCTGCCAGAGCTCGAATCGGATTTCACCGTCGGTTTCTTCCCAGACGATGTTTGGCTCCATAGCATTTTCGTCTTTCAGGAAATTCAGAAAATCGCGGTAAGCGGCCAAATGCTCGCCCTGCTCGAAGGCTTCGAGCGAGCGGTCAAAAGCCTGCTGCTGCTCGTCTGATTTGTAGGCATCCGAAAAGCGACCAAACGGGATGTCGGGTTGCTGTTGGGTTTTCTGAAATCCAAAAAGTCGGGTGATAAAGTCCATGGGTTGCGCGAGAGGGTGGGCAAAAGTAGGAAGATTACCTCCAAACCTTTTGCAGAATCACCGCCTGTTTATCTTCACCAATGTTCCGCTGCTCAAACGCTTGCCATCTGCGCTGAAAACACGGTAGAAATACCCGGCTTCTGGCAAATCTTTCAATTCGATACGATGGGGGAGACAGTTTAAGGTCTGTTCAATTAACAATCTACCTATTGCGTCGAAGAGTTGAAAGGTCAAGGCCCCGGACATCGTTGCTTTTTTATTGCCTATTACTTCTTAGCCGTACGCTTATTTTTTGAGGCTTGTCATTCTTTACTACGTTCAAAATCACAAGCAATTTGTACGCTCAAATTTTCAAAATAAAAAGGTCTACAGCAGAAATATGGGAAGCAAAAAAATTAAGCCCTCGTCTCGACATATTCGGGACGAGGGCTGCTTATAAATTTAGGCTTACTGCTGGATAATCAATCGCTGGACAAGTTTCCGGCCCGTACCGTTTTCGGTACAACGGAGGAAATAAAAACCTGAAGGCAGCGGGGCATCAATTTGTGCAATATTGCTGGTGCTATTGGTTTGCCAGTAACTGCGGCCGTTCAAGTCGAGTATTTCCAGGTTCCAAGTATTGGTGTGCGCAGTGGGCAGTTGGATTTGGAACCTGCCATTGTTGGGGTTGGGCTGCATTTGTATTTCTGATATGTTTTTAATCGTCGATTCACTTCGCCCTTGAGATGGAGGATAGCCAAACACCCAAGTATTTCCTTCTTTGCCGTGAGCAGCCAAGAAATTGAAAAACAGAGCGCATGCGAGAAAAGAGAGGATTTGCTTTTTCATGGTATAGATAGGTGTATCTTCAAAAGTTGGGATTGTGTCAAAAGGTTTGACTTCAAAACTGTGTCCAATTTATAATTTATTCGAATGCTAAGCCCATAGGTTTTTAAAAAACTTATGGGCTTATATCCAAAGAAATCATAGGAAATATTGCGCTATTTCAAATTGTTACCCTTTCTACACGACCCCGGCAGCAAACGTAGCAGAATACAACTGTATTTTTGCCCAAAACCTGCATAAAGCTATGTTTAACTTCCGCACCAACCTCAGCCCTTCACCCGCCTCCACCCTAATCCACCACACCCACCCGCT
>JBBQLD010000257.1:0-6808 GCA_038327555.1 Chitinophagales bacterium | reverse complement strand
AGAAAAAGCTTCGGCCTTCGGCCTCAGATTCTTCACTACGTTCAGAATGACAAACAATTTGAACGCGCAAATTTTCAAAATAAAAAAGTGTACGGCTGAAAGTTAGTCCGCTAATATTCAAAAAATAAAGAAGCCTCCCCGGCTCTAATTTCCGCCTCCCCGACCACCTGCAGTTGAAGGTTTTTATAGCACAACCGACCTAAATTGGCCTGGAATTGTAGTTTTACCTTCAGTCCTTTATACAAGACTAAATTGCCCAATCCATTCAAGGCCTCCCATTCATAATCGTCGGCTGCAATAATTTTCACGGAGCCGTTTGGATGAGGTGCATTCCAGGACTCAGATACCCAATAGGAATTAATCACCCAAGGGATTTCAAAACCAATTTCTACCTCGCCAGGAGCTCCTGAGATTGGGAAAACACGCTCTGGAATAAATAGATCCTTTAGCGCTGATGCTGTCCAAATTGAATCTGTGCCTGGCTTTGAAAATCGAATAAAAAAGAGCTCGTTGGTACTGCTAGTCCCGTATAAATTGCCCTGAATGCGCTTCCTGTTGTTTAAAAAACTAGATTTGCTTTTACAAGTATATTGATTGTCAACAGGTGCTTTAACGGTTTTGCCCACCGTATAATCGAAGGGCAGAAATGTGGTTGGCAAAGTATCCCGCCATTCACCTTGAACATAAAAATCACGGGTAAAAGGCCGTTCAAAGGGCAGCACATCCAGGTCTCGTTTGCAAGCGTAGAGGAGGCAGATGGTCAGTATTGAATACAAAAGATTTTTCATGTGCAGAATTATTTTGAGCTTAGAAGTTTGTCCGAAGGCTTACTTGTAGATCAGTGTTAAAAGTGTTAGCATTGCTTTTGAAAAAATTGTCGGCGGTCAAGTCGAATAGGCCCTGCGTGTAGCGGACATCAAGACTAAGTCTCCGGGAAAAAGCATAACTCCAGCCGGCGATGATTCCCAGGTCGAAGGGACGCACGGCATCTCGCAAGGACAGTTGGCTGAAATCGGAAGGGAAAGCGTTATTGCTCACACTAATGCTCGTGTTTCCGCCAGGATAACTGGTCAAGGCATTCATAGAAGGTCTGAATCCTGCAAAATATTGGTGCCGGGCAATTCGGTTCTGGCGGAGTTTGAGCAATACAGGCATCTCGAAGAAAAGAAGGGAACGTAGGTTGAATGTTGCGTTGCTTACGCTTAACCCTGCTGGATTTAGCACATTGTCTTCAAATAAAGCAGAGATATGATAACCCAACACGAGTTTGGCCTGAAATTCAATTTGAAACGTCAGGCGATCATTAATATCTCGAAATCGGTAATACCCGACCGCTGGCCCAAATCCGAGTTTAAATGCCTGAGGATCTATCAAAGATACTTGGGCGCCAAGGAGCATCCCGCCTCCAGAAACGGGCTGTGAAAATGGGATGGAGTCAGACGGCCCACCCGGCGAAAGACCCAAAAGACTGGAAAATAGTATAGAAAGAAACATTTTGAAGTTGATAATTGTGAGAAATGAAAATTCATTGAGCAACAAAATTCAGTCGCTTCAGAGTCTGAATCGCAGGCCCAACGAGAGGTTGAAGGCTATTAGACTTGTTGCGGTGAAGGGCTTTGAGTGGGGAAATTTGTCATTTTTTCGAATGCCTAGGCAAATTTTGCATTCGAAATCGGGCATATTCGGCGAAAAATTTAACGAAGGCATTCGGAAAAAGGACTTTTTACCCGCCAAAGCCATCCACCGCAACAAGTCTATTATGCTGCCGTTCCGTGATACGCGATAGGGGTGCAGTTTCCTGACTATATGAGGCTGCTGGAACGGCCAGCATTACAAGTCCAAAACAAAAGGAAAACAGGTTCGTAGGTTGCATTTTTTAAGATTTGGATGGGTTATTTCTTTCTGACAAAAGTCAGTGGGTGAATTTCTTGGTAATTGTTCCCTACATCATTGATTCGGCAACGGCGATATAAGACTTGAGTTTGAATCGTATCTGGCCCGTGAAATTTGCCGAAAAGATCGATTTTGCAATTCAAGGAGTCGTTAATGTAGCAAGTGGAATAACCGAAAGAGCCTGGGAGTGAAAGGTTGTAAATCACAATGCTGTCCCCATCGGCCCGTTGATAGTAGGCGAAATTATTTTGACTGATTATTTGGGGCTTGCCGCGCCCGACCAATTCGTAACTGGAAGTTGGAAATGAGCCATTCCCTGTTTCTGGCTGAATATCCCACATGAATAACCCTATGACATCGATGCAGGGGCATTCAAGGCTGGCGGCTACAAAAAGGTTTTCGCGCTTTTGCAGGCACCAACTCCCCATGTCATGATAATCTGTCGGGCAACCGCAATCACCGTCTATGCAGGAAGTGTTGTTCGGGCAAGGTGGACAAGCGTCAAGAAAGGATTGGTTTCTGTTGCGATCGCAGGCAGTTTGGATAGCGCAGAACGATAAAATTCCGCAGAAAAGCAGGTGCACGCGATTTGAAAAACGGATCATAGAAAATCATTTTTTAGAATTGGAAGTATCGAAAGAATAGCACGGCCTCACCCTTGTGAAGCCTCCATTTCGTGCCTAAATTGCTGATGAAATCGCCTGCAAAACCGAGTTTGACCTTTTTTCCAAAATAAGGAACACCAATTTCCGGGGCGCCGTAGTCCTCTACCTCAAGAACTCGGAGATAACCGCCTTGATTACTCATTGCGTTGCTGGAACAAGACCAGGCTTGGTTCGGATAATCCTGGATTGATATTTTTGCTTCACCCAGCCCATCGCCGAAGACAAAGGTTTTGCCTGGATACAGCAGGTCTTCAAGCTCGGAAGCAGTCCATTCGGGTGGGGTAAATGGATCCGTCACCAGTTCAGGACGCTTCAGACGGATTGAAAACGGTGTCCCAATCAAAATTCCCGATAACCCCGATTCGATTTGTTTTATGCTATCCAACATTCTATAATAGCTGAAGTATTCTATTGAAACCACATACTCAAAAAGATTTACAAGTTTCGTCGTATCCTCCCCCCGAAACGCATAAGACTTCTCGATCCCATTTTCATCGGTGATGTTGTAACGCGCCCAAAATTCGTTTGGACGGATTTCAGGAGGATAGTCCACGTTCTTTTTGCAGCCGAAACTAGCGGCCAGCAGGAACAGGAAAAAGAGTTTTTGGTGCATGATGTCGAGTTTTTTTGCGCCATAAATACCGCAGCGAAACCTGCAGGTCAGAATTTAGGTGTATACTGTTGTCTTTGTAAAACTGGTCGTGTGTGAGGTCGAACAAGCCCTGGTTGTAGCGTATGTCGAATGCCCAACGCTTATGAAAACGCCATTCCCAACCAAACACCAAGCCGAGGTCAAAATGTCGAATGCCCGCCTGACTATCATAAATGCGACCAGGAGCGTTGTTAAAGTAGGAGGTCGAGCCATAGGGGGCAATTGCAACACTCCAAGCGGGTTTTATGCCCAACAGCCAAGATTGTTCAGGCTTGAACCGGTGTTTCACCACTAAGGGAAATTCCAGAAATAGCAGGTTGTTTGAGTTAAGAATAACGATGGAAGAACCTCCTGGAATAATATCAATGAACTCAGCGTGCAGTTGATAGCCGGATACGTATTTAGCCACAAATTCAGCTTGTAGAACAGTCCTGGGTCGATAACGGTAATTCACAAAATAGCCTAAATGGGGCAGCACACTTAGCCGGAGTGGGGCGTAGTCTACCGTGTTCGCATTCAACCCAAAAATCCAGCCGCGTTCCATGCGATTGATGGAAGCCGGAAGCATTTTTATGGGTTGTACTAGTGAGTCAAGTTTCGGAGGCTTATTGAGGTAAGGGATTTCTAATAAAGCAGGAAGTGGGAGCAGCGTTTCATCTATGAACTCCAACGCGTCGGCATCTTTCGCCCTTGATATGGGCATTGGATCTATTGGGGTTTTGGCCGGACTCAAATCGTTGCCTCCAGGAATTTGTAATGGTGGTGTTGTCGCTTTCAAAGAAGATTCTGCAGGCGGTTTATCGCTTTCGACATCACTTGTGGTTGGAGTATTGAAGACATAGTTTGATAGCGTACGATTCGTTGATACTTTTTGTCCACGTGATTGCCGATTGGTACCTGAAACAAGTGGCGGCTCGTTTTCAGGTTTTGATTTTAACTCGGCCTCCTTTTCAATATTGGAAAGGGCAGAATTGCCTAGCGAGCTTTTGATTTCATTGGCTTCTATGGAGCCGCCGGGGCGAATTAAATTCACAGTAGATCCTCGGTTTGCATCTGAGTGCAGGCTGTCCGATTTTGAATTCCACCAAATTAACGTTGAAGCTCCAAGGCCAAACGAAAACAACAACAACAGTACCAGGGGCCAATTTCGAGCGGGCCCTGGCTGGGTTTCAATCCGTTTAACTGGCGGCCCGGCAATTGGCTTTTGTTTATCCTGGTCCAGCAACGCTTCCATAGATGCCCAGGCCTTCTCGTCGAAGGGGAACTCATGCTGGAGCATCTCCTCCCGCATTTTCCTTTCGTCTGTAGTGAGCTTTGGATCCATGAGATACTCTATTGATTCGTTTGATAATATTGTTCAACCTGCTTTTTCATTGCTGCACGCGCAGTGGAAAGATGCCATTTGGAAGTGCCGACGCTAATTCCGAGCATTTCGGCAATTTCATGGTGCTTATACCCATCCATGACATAAAGACTAAAAACAGTTCGGGATGCGGGCGTTATATGCTGGATCAGGCGATACAAATCCTCGGCATCAAGTCGGTCTGTTACGTCATTTTCTACCGATCGATCTGCTTCTACCGAATAACTGATCACTTTTCGGTAGGTTTGGATGTGGCGTACGTGATCAATTGCGGTATGAAATACAATTTTTGCCATCCAACCCAAAAAAGGCCCAGTCTCCTGATACTGATGCAGGCTGTTGAAGATTTTTAAGAAGGCCTGATTCAGTACATCCGTTGCATCCTCCCGGCTATTGGTGTACCGCATGGCAATACCCAGCAATCGTCCGAAATACCGTTTGTACAAATACTGCTGCGCCAAACGGTCCTGCTGCATGCAGCCCTGCCGTAAGTCTTGATCAGTATTGTTTAAATGGTATTGCATTCTGCCGTTTTGCTTTTGACTGCTATATCGGGATTGAAAAGAAAAGGGTTGGTACAAAGCGAAGTTTTTTTCTGGACGCAATAAAAAAACGGCCCCAAGCAATGCTCGGAGCCGTTTTTTAGATGCTGAAAAAACCAATTACTTGACTCCTCCAGCGTGGTAGATATATTTTTCGATGTCGCGCCAGTCACCTGATTGCTGATTCGGAAAATCCTTTTGGATGCGCTTGTACGCTTTGATCGCGGCCTCATTGTTGCCTTGATTTTCGTTGAGCATGCCCAGTTTTTTCAAGTAATATACGGCAAGCAAATCGTTTTTTGTGTTGTCGGCAGCCTTTTCGTAATAATCCAGGGCTTTGCCAAAATCTTGCTTTTCAGCATAGGAATCGCCAATAACGCCATATTTCATAGCCGGAAGTACTTCTCCTGCGGCACTGAAATCTTCCATTTGAGCGATAGCGTTGTCAAAGTCGCCAGATTGCAGGTAGCAAACACCGGCATAATAATGTGCCATGTTGCCCGCAGGGGTGCCACTAAATTTGTCGGCAAGGGCGAGGAAGCCATCAAAGCCGCCACCTGGGTCGGTGAGGGCGAGTTGGAAGGAGTCGCGACCAAACTGTTGCTCGGCCTGCCACATGGCAGCAACGGCCTCTACTTGTTTGGGTTTGATAATCATTTCTTTATACAACCACCAGCCCGCAACGCCTAAGGCAATTGCACCGAGGACATATACCAGAAGGTGTGGGTATTTCTCCCAGATTGGTGCAGAAGAATGGGTTGCGGACACCTGTTCCACTTCTACGAGTTCGATCTGATCCGATTTGCGTTTTGCCATTTTGTCTGTAAAATTTTAAGTCGCTGTTCAAAAATGCCCGCAAAAGTAGGCAAAGTTTGTTTCGAAAGAAGCAAAGGGATAAAAATTGTTGCGCCAGCGATTTCTTCTTTATTCGAAACACCTCGAACGGCGGCATAGAGCGCAGCATATCGGTACATAAAAGCAAAAAATCTAGCACTTCAGTGCTTCCTATACAACACGCTTGTGTTGTTGTTAAGGTATGTCCAGCTGAAATTATCGAACTTTGACTTTTCTAATATCCAAACTCCCTGTCTTGGGAAAAAACCTGCTCGCTTTATTCGGATAGATTTTGAAAGGTAACTGGTTAACTTTTTCGGCAGCCAAGCCTTTTTTGGGCTCCAAAAAGTGACAAACCCCAGCCAAATTACCGATTTCGGCCATATAAAGTTCTTTTTTGCACCGAAAATCATGGTGCTAACCACTTAGGAACGCGACAACAATAACGTAATCATTTGATGCCACCCTTTGCTCCATCATACTGCCCCTATTTTTCATTAAATAGCACCACTATTCGCAGAAAAATAGGCTTGTCTGATGAAAAAATGGCTGACTTAAAATGACTACGTTACTATTGTCGCGTTCCTTACAAATTCGCGCTCATGAAAAGATTCTTTACGCTTGTTATTACCCTACAAAGCATCGGCTTGCTCTCCCAGAACACCCTATTCGTCAACCAAAATATACAAGGTGGACAACAAAACGGACTCTCTTGGGCTGATGCTTTCTCCGACTTACAGCAAGCATTCTCAATATCCAATAATGGCGATGAGATATGGGTTGCCAAAGGGACTTATTACCCAACAAACTCCATTGACCGGTCGCTATCTTTTGTGCTAAAAAATGGTGTCATTTTGCT
>JBBQLD010000256.1:0-6917 GCA_038327555.1 Chitinophagales bacterium | reverse complement strand
GCTCGGTGCCCTGCCCATCGCGCTCTCGTTTGGAGCAGCCAGCACCAGTCGAATTGGCCTTGGTGTGGTAGTAGTCGGTGGACTTATGTTCTCGCTGATACTGACCCTGTTTGTCATTCCGGCTATGTATCTGTTTTTGAGCGGGAAAAAGCGGAGTTCGGCGCCTTGGAGCAAGGAGTGAGATTTGAAAAACGCCGGGCCATTGGATTCAAAAAAGAAGATTGAAGGATAATTACGACCTTTGCACTATGTTAAAAATAGGCACTCGCGGCAGCAAACTCGCCCTTTGGCAAGCAGAATTTACCCAAACAGAACTCGCGCGCATCGGCGTAGAAAGCAAACTGGTCATCATCAAAACACAAGGTGATTTGGTACAGCATTTGGGTTTTGACAAATTGGAAGGCAAAGGTTTTTTTACCAAAGAGATCGAAGACGCGCTCCTGCGCGGCGAAATAGACCTCGCCGTACATTCCATGAAAGACCTGCCCACAAGCCAACCGCAGGGCCTTTGTATTACGGCCGTTTCCTACCGCCACAACTCCTCAGATTTACTCATTATTCGAAAGGACGCTTACGCCGAAAAGGCGCTTTTGAAATTAAACCCGAACGTTACCGTAGGCACCTCTGCCAATCGGCGCAAAGCACAATTGTTGGCTTATCGCCCGGATGTGCATCTGAAAGACATCCGGGGCAATGTTCCCACCCGACTCGAAAAACTCCGCGCAGGTGATTTCGACGCCATCTTTCTCGCAGCAGCAGGCGTAGAGCGCTTGGGTTTGGACCTGTCGGATTTTGAAGTGCTGGAATTGCCCGTACGCGAGTTCGTACCCGCCCCTGCACAAGGCGTGCTGGCCTGGCAAACCAACCGCGACGACACCCCTACCCGACTCATTCTGAAAAAATTACACCATCCTGATGTCTCCTCCTGTACCAACGTGGAACGCCGTTTGCTCCAACTTATGGAAGGAGGCTGCCAGCTCCCCCTCGGCGCATTCTGCGAACGGGATTCGAGCGGGAATTACCACGCCTTTGCAGCCTGTGAAATAGAGGGGCAGTTGCGCCGAACGCGGCTTTCCTCGAGCACGAGTTTTGGAATGGCCGAAAAATTGGTGGAGCAGTTAAAAAAATAGGCCTCGAAGGTTTTAAAAACCTCCGAGACCTGTTTTTTCAACTACTTAATAATCAATGCCTTACTTCCCAAAGATCTCTTCCAGCTTAGCACCCAATTGCTCTCCGCGCAAATTGCGGGCGATGATTTTCCCTTCGCGGTCAAGGAGCAATGTCTGAGGGATCGAAGAGACGGAATAAAGGGCCGCATGCGCGCTCTGCCAGCCTTTAAGATCGCTGATATGGTGCCAAGGCAAGCCGTCTTGTTTGATGGCATTCCGCCAAGCATTGATCTCGCGGTCAAGGCTAACACCGAGGACATCGAAACCTTTTTCATGATATTTGTTGTAGCTGGCTACCACGTTCGGGTTTTCCTTGCGGCATGGACCGCACCAGCTCGCCCAGAAATCAATCAGTACCACTTTCCCGCGCATTTGTTTGAGCGAGTATTGGTTGCTGTCTGGGGTCATGCCCGCGAGATCGGGCGCTTCAAAGCCCGTCATAAAAGTGGCGGATTTTTTCAGTTCCATTGTCATGGCAGGTATCTCCCCCAAGTTTTTTGAACTGTACAGTTCGATATACTTATTGGCCAAAGTTGAGTATTGAGGGCTGTTATTGGCTTTGAGCGAAGCCACCATGCCACCCAACGCCATGCGATAGGTAGCACTTCCAGCAGGTATTTTGGCAAGTTGGACTTCAGCCAACTGGATCGCTTTTTCATGCTTGACGCCCATTTGGATCTGCGAAGTGAGATAGGCATCAAACGTGTTGTACACCTCGGGGATTTGCTCAAATGCCTTGTCGCTCAGGTCGGCCCAACGGAAATATTCTTTGCTATAGAACTCTGATTCTGAACCGCCTTGGCCTGCATAATCGGGCGTTATTTGGAGGCTGGCCGTACGCCAGAGGAGCGGATTGGCTGTTTTGAGGGAGTCGAGAAAGCGCATTTTGCGCTGACCAAGTTGAGCAACGCGCTCTTCCATGGTTTTGCGCATTGTGCCAGTGGATTGATTGAATTGTGCCCGCACTTGGGCGCTTTCTTCGGCAAATTGCGTGAGCCGTTCTTGAAGGGTTTCCAAAGCCTTATTGGCGGACGAATTGACGGTGCGCGCCTTGTTCATAAACTGGGTGTTGCCCCAAAGCGTCACCTGTTTTTCTTCGCCTAAAATGATTTTGGCGGTGGATTGCTCGTTGGCCCCGACGCTGTAAAAACGCGCAGCCCCAGCAGGCACGGTGAGTATATAGGCACTGTCAGCGCCACTTTTGCCAGCACGCGCAACGATGCGTTTGGCAAGACCCAGATTTTCATACAGGTAAACACTGTCGGAACTGCGCTGGGCGCCATAAAGGCGGCATGTGAGCGTGATGTTGCCGCCACTTTTTGCGGACGATGGAGCGGGCTTTGCAGTATTATTTTTTTGAAAAGCCCACAGCGAGGCGGGCAATAACAATGCGGCGAGAAGCAGTTTTTTCATGTTCGGTGAAATCCTTTTTTGTCAAAATTAGCCGCAAAAATAGGTTGTCGGTGAAAGGGATTTCCGAAACGAAAAGTTAAGGTTTAAGTGGGTGGTCATTTACCTTTTACCAACTTTAAGCAATTTTGGAATCCCGGGCAACCGACAGAAAGGAAATACAGCCCGTCTGAGCAGTCTGTAGGGATTGTCAAAGTTGCTTTTTCTTGATTATTTACGTTTTGAGCCATGATAAAACGCCCGAAAATATCTGTAAGGCGGACAAAATAATCGCCTGATTGGGAGAATTGCACTTCGACAGTTTGGGAGAAAGGATTGGGGGAAACTGTTATTTGGGGATTCTTTTGAATCTCAGCCACTGTGGTGCTTGGCGTTAAAAAGCCATAGACCTGAGTGCTATCAGGGTATTGGACTATCAATTTATCCTCCATACCGGGTTGTTTGTCAATTTTTACGCTCTTAGCATGCTCAAACGTGCGGAGCAATATGGCATCTTCATCCACTACGACCACCTTAATATAGTTGAGGGCCTGTGCCAATAGCATAGTATATTTCCAATTTACCGTCATGGGAAAGTCGATCAAGGGTAAACTGAAGGTCGAAAGGCTGGGCACCTAAATAGATGTCTTTTGCCATAAAACTTTCGCCATCATAAATAGTTCGAATTCCAGTAGAAGCCTGATAAGATATGTAAAAGTCCTTGACACCATTTGGAGAAAACCGCTCTACCTTATCGGAAAAGACATGGATGAGTTCAAAAGTTTTGGCATCCAACACTTTGGTTGTCATTTGCCCTGGAGCAACATATTGATAAATTAGAACCTTTGCTGGCAGGCTGGGTAGATGGCTTACTATGCCTGTTGAACACTGTTCAGTCAACAAAACCGTTCCATCTTCCTGTGCAATTTGAAAGTGATGATCGTTCACATTGGCATCAGGGGTTGATGCGACTTTTGTACCATAAACTTCCAGCAAAGCATCATCGTTGAAAACTTGCTGCGTGAAATTTTTGAAACTTTTGAAGTTATCGAAGGGGAAGTTAAATGTAGACAACCAAATGTGATTGGAATCGTGGATATGGAATCCGTTGAAATTGTTTTGATATAAGATACTCGTGATGAACCGTTCACCACCTACAGGAAATTTCATCCTTTGTACAGTGGTGAAATCTTCAAAATCATGCTCTAACTGGAATTCTGGCAAGCCATATACTTTTGACCCACAAATTAGTTTTGAAGCAAGCCCATCAATTATGCTAAATCCAGAACAATGAAAATAATCCTGTTCACCCGTTTCTTGCACCGAGGAGGTTCCAAAAACGTCTTCTCCAGAATAGCCCCAAGAATATATCAATTCTATTTCAATGTCTTCATCAAGTATCTTTTGGGATAAAAACACGAACGGATTTGCCAAATATAAAACTGAATTTGGCTCAATAGCTATGATTGAAATTCCTAAATCAGTATGAAGCGAATCAAAGATGTGAAATGCCACACCATTAATATTATCAAAGGTATTCAGAACATACGTTTCCCCACTCACATCTAAACGAACTCGTCTAAGTTTCCCTTCTGGATAAGTATGCTCCAATTGGATTTGAGCATACATAATTTGGGTTGTAAAGCTCAGTATGAGAATCAGGAACAGATTTTTCATAGAAACCTTGATTTTCATGACGAACGATATTCGGTTCCAGAACGCTGCCTAAAATATCAAAATTCCTACTTATTCGGATAAACATACAGCCGCACATCCTCCTCCGTCACTGTTTGCTCGCAAAGGATGAACAGTCGTTCGATCACATTGGCGAGTTCCCGGATATTGCCCGTCCAATTGTAGTCTTGCAGCGCAATAATGGCCGCAGGCGCAAAGGATTTGAGCGGATGGCCATAATCATCGGCAATGCGGCGATTGAAGTGCTCAATGAGCAGCGGAATGTCCTCACGGCGTTCGTTGAGCGAAGGCACCTGCACCACAATGACCGCCAAGCGATGGTACAGGTCTTCACGGAAACGCCCTCCTGCTATTTCAGCGCGGAGATCCTTGTTGGTCGCGGCCAACACGCGCACATCCACTTTTATTTCCTTGCTGTCGCCCACCCGCGTGATTTTGCTTTCTTGTAATGCACGGAGCACCTTGGCCTGGGCATCGAGGCTCATGTCGCCAATTTCGTCGAGAAAGAGGGTGCCTCCGCTGGCTGACTCGAACTTGCCTGGGCGGTCAGCAATAGCGCCTGTGAAAGAACCTTTTTTGTGTCCAAACAGTTCGCTTTCAATCAATTCGGCGGGGATGGCCGCACAGTTGACCTCCACAATAGGGCCATCCGCGCGATTGCTTTTTTCGTGAATCCAGCGAGCTACCAGTTCTTTGCCCGTTCCGTTTTGTCCGGTAATGAGCACACGACTTTCAGTCGGCGCCACTTTTTCAAGCATTTTTTTGATGGCCAGGATGGGGCCGCTGTCGCCAATCATGTTCACGCCCTTGCTGCTTTTCACCTGTTTGCGCAGCACCTGGGTGGTGTTCACGAGTTCGCTGCGGTCGAGCGCATTGCGTACTGTGATCAGCATCCGATTGAGATCCGGCGGCTTGGAGATGAAGTCGAAGGCGCCTTTTTTTACGGCTTCCACCGCAGTATCTATGGTGCCGTGGCCGCTCACCATGATGACAGGGGTTTCGGGCGAGAGGATTTGGAGGCGCTCAAGCGCTTCGATGCCGTCCATCCGGGGCATTTTGATGTCCGTGATGATGACATCGTATTTTTCTTTTTGCACTTTGGCCACGCATTCCAGCCCGTCGGCGGCTTCGTCCACTTCGTAGCCTTCAAATTCGAGAATGTCGCGCAGCGTGCGGCGGATGGGCACTTCGTCGTCAACGATTAGAATCTTTGCCATGTCTTGAAAATGTGATTAATGTATTGCACGCCTAAGTTTTTACGTTCCCTAGCCTTTTCGTTCGCCAAAGTTTTAACAAAGGAGAAGGCGGCGGTGAGGTGCTTCGGCGGGTAAAGGCACAAAGAAACTTCATTTGACGGCTCGTTTTGCCTGCTGACCGCTTATTTTTCTTTTGAGTTGTGACGTTGGGGCGAATGGGCGTTTTACCTTTGTTTGGCTGCTACCTGTTTTTGCTGCATTTTTTGGACTGTAAAAGTTTGTGAAGCAGTACTTTCAAAATCAAGGAACTCACCTACCTAAATTTTTCTAAATCAAGGAATTATGAACAAAAAATCCCTCCTTCCCCTGCTGCTATTCGTGGCCTTTGTTTTAAAATTGAATGCTCAATTTGCTCCCGTGCGCGAGACAGAACGTATGATGTCATTCGGTAGCCGGCCTGGTTTTCGCATGGAGTTTGCCAACACGGACGCAAGTGTTGTAGAAGATGTTTGGAAACGTTTTGCCAAAGAAAATTTCAAGGCAAAACTTAAAAAGAGCAAAGGTGAATGGACGGCTACCAAGCTCCGTGCAGCCATGATGGGCGACGATGTATTCGCTCTTTACTCCACCATTGAAAAAGACGGAGACAAGACCGCACTCAATGTATGGGTAGACGCGGGCTCCTACTTCCTCAGCCGCCGCGACAACCGTAGCGGCACCGAAGAAATGCTGCGTGCACTCCGCCAATGCTACTTTGACGTGCGCCGCGCCGCCATTGGAAAAGAGTTGAAAGCACAGGAAGCTGAATTGAAAGAGTTGGAAAACAAGCAGAAAAAACTGGACAAAGACAACGAAGACCAACGCCGCAGCATCGAGTCTTGGGAGTCAAGAATTCAAAAAGCCAGGCAAGACATCATAAACAACGAGCAATCTCAAGAAGTTAATTTAGTGGAACAAGAAAAACAGCATCGATTGCTCGAAGAAACGCGCCGCCGCTTGGATAACGTGGAAAGTGAAGGAGGAAACTAATCCATTTCTTCGTAGTCAGGGTTCATGGGAGGAGGTATCCCATTACCGTTGAGCATTCCGAGTGCCGTCATAGCGCGTTCGCTGGCGAGTTGTTCTGCGCTCTTCTTGTTGAAATCATCGGCCGTTCCTACCTTCTTGCCGTCTACGAAAACTGCTACTTTGAATTTATCGCGCTTTTCGCTCTTGTATTTCGCTACCACCTTGTATTCGATCTGTCGGCCATTTTTCTGGCACCATTCCAGTAGTTGGCTTTTGTAGTTATCGTCGAATCCTTCCAATTCATGGATATCCAGATATTTGCGGAGGATTCGACGAACGACAAAAATCTTGGTGCCATCATAGCCTCGCTCGATGTAAACCGCTCCCACCAGTGCTTCGAGTGCGATGCCGAGCATGGATTTGGAAAGCCGGGTCTGGTTGTAATTGGCCAGAAAAAGGT
>JBBQLD010000255.1:0-6921 GCA_038327555.1 Chitinophagales bacterium | reverse complement strand
CTTTCCAATGATTTTGTCTATTTTGACGACCACGAGGCCATCTGGAACAACCCGGCGTTACAAAAGCCCTCCCTATATAACTTTTTCAGTGGCCAAAACCTGGGGATGTATGCCCCTGTCACCTGGATCTTTTACTGGATCGGCCAACATATTTCTGGCAAAGAAGCCTGGGGGTATCACCTGCTCAGTGTGCTGATTCACGCTGCAAATGCTGTGCTGGTATTCCAACTGCTTCGTAGCTTGCTTCAGCGGCAATGGCCTGCATTTGGTGCAGCGTTGTTATTCGCCATTCACCCCATGCAGACCGAGGCTATCGCTTGGGCAGCGGCGCTGAGCGCACTACTATTTACGGCCTTTTATCTGGGGAGTTGGATTGCGTACATCAATTGGGTGAGGCAGCGTACTTCGGTTCAACTGGGCGTTTCAGTGCTGTTGTTCATTCTGGCTTGCCTCGCCAAATCCGCTGCGGTTACTTTGCCACTGATGTTGATCGTTTGCGACTGGCTATTTTTCTCTGGATCTGGCTCCTGGCAAGTACGCAAACCTGTTTTCCAAAAACTATTGGTGAACAAGGCATTTTACCTGATCCCAGCGCTGGCATTTGGTCTGTACACGTTCAGCACTCGTGCCATGGAGGGACAGACACTGGCTTATGTGTCTTCGCAATTTACTGTTTTGGATCGATTTTGGATGGTCGCCCAAACCACCCTGTTCTATGCCATTCAATTGTTTTTGCCCTTCCATTATTCTATCAATTATCCCTTCGTAAAGTTCGAAGGCGCGTGGCCTTTGAGTTATTATATTGCACCAGTGGTACTGCTGGTTTTAGGCTGGCTGGTGTGGCGTTTTTGGCGCAACCGTGCTGAATACCTTTTTGCAGTGGCACTTTTCCTCCTGCCCCTGAGCTTGATGCTGCCTTTGCAGACGGTTGGAAAATTTGAATTGCGCGCCGACCGATACGCGTATCTGTCCTGTGTGGGTATTTTTCTGCTCCTGATGTACCAGGCTGAGCAACTGAAACCTATGTTCCGCAATGGAATTTTGGTAGCGGCAGCCCTGGTGCTGACCTTGTTTACCCAAATGCAAATTGGCGTCTGGAAAAAGGACGTGACCCTCTTTCAGAACTGTGTAGACCAACAACCAGAATCCACTTTTTGCCATTGCAACCTGGCTTACAGTCTGATGAAAATCAAGGATTACGAAAACGCGATCGTGCATTACACAGAAACCATGAATCAAGACCCAATTGGCTGGCAGTTGGAGGTGTACAATGGTCGGGGCCGCGCCTATTTGCAGCTCAAAAAAGTACCCGAAGCCCTCGCTGATTTCAACAGCGCAATAAACATGGGCATGCGTACAGAACAACTCCTGACAGATCGCGGCAGATGTCTCACCATGCTAAAACGTTTCCCCGAAGCGATCCCTGATTTTGATGCTTGCATCGCCATGGGCAGCAAAAATCCTGATGTATATTTTTTCCGCGGTTTCTGTTTTGAAAAAGCCAGCAACCTCGAAAAAGCCATTGCGGATTACTCCCAGGCCATCGTCCTCCGACCTGAATACATGGCGGCCATTGTCAATCGTGGCTTTTTATATCAAAATACTAAGAACTACCCTGCCGCCTTGGAGGACTACAACAAAGCACTTCAGATAGACCCGGAACAACCCATGGTACTCAACAATCGGGCAAATGTTTACCTCAGTATGAATCAGCTTGAAAAGGCACTTCAAGATGCAAACAAAGCTGCTAAAATCAACCCCGAGTATAGTCGTGTTTATCAAACGCGAGCTCAGATTTATCAGGCTCTAGGGAAGGCTGCGGAGGCGCAGGCCGATTTGGCAAAATTGAAACAATTGGGGGCTATACAGGCTCAATAGAATAACTAACAGGTTTTTGTATTTGAAATAACGCATAACCCTTTGTCCACCAGGCGGTCATTTGAATTGGATCAAAAATAGCATTGTATTCTTGTTCCTGAAGCGTAAGATTAGAAACTGATACAACCATCTCCTTTTGTTTTGCCAACCCAAGGTCGCCAACAGCCAACAAAGGCGCAAGTAAGCTACCCGTAGACGTGCCGACAAAAAGGTCGTAAGTTTTCTGCATATCTACCATCAGATATTCAGCAACTCCGCCTGCAAAAGCACCTTTACTACCGCCACCTGATATTACTAATGCATTCATTTTGAGTCATTGTAGACGATCCAACATCGGTTAGAACAATATTTTTCTAAACATCAAAGATATGAAATTCCCTATGACTTGTCGTACGGTCAAAAGCACATATCCCGGGGATAGGCTGTACCCCAAAAATCAAGAAAGCCATCCCGACGATTCGGGACGGCTTGTCTTAATCTTCCTACCATAGAAGTTTCTTCTCACATCGCGAGGTATACGTTTATACCCCACGACTACGGCACAAAGTTGGCCTGAAAATTAGGACAATCCGGTTCACTATTGTTGCATCTTGGTTTGCAATTGTTGCAATATCGCTTCCTCGAGTCGAGGGATTTGCTATTTTTGCGTGTAAACGAATCGCTAAGTGTCAAAACTACCGCTTCCGGGTTTCTGGGTCTTGGGGTTTATCCCATTCTTTTGTGCAGTCTACCTGTCTGCACAATCCACGCCTGTATTGGAGCGCATAGGGGCAGCTGAGGGGCTTTCGCAAGGAATGATTTTCGACTTGATACAAGACCAGCAAGGGTTTCTTTGGTTTGCCACAAAGGATGGTCTGAATCGATATGACGGGTATTCATTTCAAGTATTTCAAAACAGCCCCTTCGATCCATTTTCTATCTCTGACAATGAAATTCTGGCCCTGCTGGAAGACCAGCTCGGTAGGATATGGGCGGGAACAAGCAACAATGGCTTGAACGTTCTGGATCCGCAGACTGGCAAGTTTTACCAGCTGAAAAATCTCTCCAGCCAAAACATAAATAGCCTCGCACAAAGCACTGATGGTGCAATTTGGGCCGGAACTGCTCTCGGGGTGCACAGAATCCGGATCCCGGATGTGCTTCCTTCCGACAAACCCAACCTGGAAAAACTCGCACAGATTGATGCTTTTAACTGGGATTCCGCCCCATTAATGCATGTTCACGCGCCCCTCAACAATACGATAGACCTTAAAGGAAGTCGTGATGGTAAACTATGGGTGAGTACTTTTTTACAAATCGGCTATTTTGATCCTGCAAATGGCCGGTATCAAAAAGTATGGACAAATCCTGTTTCCGGGAACTCCGATAATATTAGCTCCTTTTTCCTCGAAGGCCCAGATGGCGCTATTTGGGTGGGGCAGCCCGATCAATTGCTGCGGATCAGAGGCGAAGCGGTAGAGGTATTTCCATTCCCGGAACATTCGGTGTTTCCATTTACAGATATGGCTTTTAATGCCTCGGGAGATCTGTTTGTAGGTACCCGAAAACAAATTTTTAAGTTAGCTGCTGCCCAATCTGCTTCCCCCATTGACGCTAAATTTCAACTTTTTTACCGTTTTCCGGAATCGGGAATTATAGGTTCTACCAGGTTATTGATGGATCGTAGCGGCTTACTCTGGATCGGAACCAACGGCTACGGCTTGCGCAAGTACAACCCTGGAAACCCTCACTTCCATCACTATTTGCCCGAAAAAAGCCCCCGTCGACTGATCGCTGACGCCCAGGGAAGGCTCTGGGTGTGGCAAGGCGGGGGACTATTTCTGCGCCTGATGGAAGGTAAAAACCAACTGGGTAAGCCCTTATTCCCCAGTGATCAGTACATCCAGCACGATGCCGTACAAACTAGCAATGGAAAAATCTGGCTTTTGTGCGAAAACAAAAGAGGGAAACAAGGGCAGGGGCAATTAATACAGTTAAATGGTCAATCTTTAAAAGAAGAAGCCCGTTTTTTAGTTCCCATTAGCATCTCGATGTTCAGCCGTTTGTATGCGGGATTGGATGGGCATCTATGGCTTTTGGGGGGTATGAGTATGCTGGCAAAATTTGATCCGGCCAAAGCACACTTCGACAACTTTGATTTCAGCACAATAACCGGCTACCGCGAGGCTGCATTGAGCCTGAGTACAGATACCCATGGACATTTGTGGATCGGAACACCTCATGGATTGGTGCATGGCATCCCCAACGTTGGAGGACTGAAATTTGTGTTGCACAAAAACAATCCTAACGACCGCCAGACCATGAATTGCAATTCCGTGATGGCTATGCTCAACGACCCGATCCAGCCGGACAGATATCTCTGGTTGGGCACCAAAGGGGGAGGCCTTAGCCTTCTCGAAAAAGGCACAGGAACTTTCAAGCATTTTACCAGCTTGGAAGGATTGCCGAACAACGTGGTCTATTCCATTTTGCCAGATTCAGACGGAAAACTCTGGCTCAGCACAAACTGTGGGCTTTCCAAATTTGACCCTAAAACGAGCGTTTTTCAAAATTTTTTCAGTGTTGATGGCTTGCAAGACAATGAGTTCAATACCCTTAGTTTTGCTCAAGCACCCGATGGGCGATTGTATTTCGGTGGTGTAAACGGCATCACAGCATTTTATCCGGCTGAGTTGAACGCCTCATTCTCCTCGCCAGCCGTCTTCATCAATCAACTGAAAATTAACAGCCTTCCGGCTAAAGTTGGAGATGATGTTTTGGAAAAAAACATTAAACATACAAACTCCATCACGCTCAATTACCAGCAAAACCAATTGACTTTTGAGTTTGTAGCCATGGATTTTTCAGCTCCACGGATGAATCAGTTCCGCTACCGTCTTTTGGGGGTTGCAGAAAATTGGATGGAATCTGCGCCTGGCGACAATTCGGCCACCTTCACCCATTTGGCGCCGGGAGATTATGTATTCGAGGTGATTACCGGAGGAAGTCGAGGCATTTGGAATGGTGCCCCTGCGCGCTTAAATATCCGAATTCTCCCGCCCTGGTGGCGCACTGGATGGGCTTATGCCTTGTATTTTCTGCTCTTAGCTTTGGGTACCTGGGCCTTGTATCATTTTCAAGTGAACAAAATTCGTTTGGAAAACAAGCTTGCTTTTGAACACAATGAGGCGGTGCGCCTTGCAGCATTAGACCAGTTGAAAACCAATTTTTTCAGCAGTATTACCCACGAATTCCGAACGCCACTCACTTTGTTGCTCGAACCTGCCCGCCAATTGCTCCGTGAAGCAAAAGCGGATGCAACGCGTTATCGCCTGGAATTAATCGAAAAAAATGCCCGCCGATTGCTTCAGTTTGTGAACCAATTGCTTGATCTTTCCAAACTGGAAGCCGGTCAAATGCCCCTCGACCTCCGACCGGGAAACCTGGCAAGTACTATTCGAGCGGTGGTGGAGCAATTTCAGTCTTTGGCTCAAGAACGTTCCATTCGCCTGGATCTTGAACTGCTTGATTATAAAACGCCGATAATATTGGATGAAATGAAATTTGAGCAAGTCGTATCAAACTTGCTTTCCAATGCGCTGAAATTTACGGATAAAGGCGGATTGGTTCGGGTGAAATTGGAAGCAAGTATTGCACATTTAGTGGAAACCCCTGCTAAAAAACATTTCAGTCTGGAGGTTTCAGACACTGGTATCGGGATTTCAGCGGAAGACTTGCCATTTGTATTCGACCGTTTTTTCCAGACCGAGCATACCCGCAACGGAACAGGAATCGGGCTATCCCTCACTAAAGAATTGGTGGAGCGTATGGGTGGCACTATTTCAGTGCAAAGCAGGATCGGCGTTGGCACTACTTTCATGGTTCAGCTGCCCTGCGAAATTGCCCCTATTCAGGCGCTTAGCCCGGAACGTATTGCACCCCTACAAAGTGAGCAATACGTTCCAGGCGCTGATACCCCACAAAGTCTCCACGAAACAGAGAATCCCTCTACTCCCTTACTCTTACTCATCGAAGATGATACCGATCTGCGCAAGTTTTTGCGCGCATCGCTGCCCGCAGCATATCGAATTGCCGAGGCTACAGATGGCGAAGCGGGCATCCAAATGGCAACCGAGCTAACGCCCGATCTCGTTATTAGTGATTTAATAATGCCTAAAAAAGACGGATTAGCAGTGGCTGAGATTCTGAAAGGGAATCCGAACACTTCGCATATTCCGATTATTTTACTGACTGCCAAATCAGCCCTTGAAACCAAAATAGAGGGCCTCCAAAAGGGTGTCGATGTTTACCTCACCAAACCTTTTCAGGCCGACGAGCTCGTAGCGCATATCGAAAACCTGCTTGCTTCGCGCCGAAGATTGCAGGAGCTTTTTTCACATTCGGCCCAAAACAAGCCTATAGCGGAGCAAGCTGTGATTGCCCTCCCCGCAGTAGAAAACAAGTTTCTCCAGCAATTGATTCAGTTGGTGGACGCCAATTTGGACAACGAAGCGATGGATGCCGATGCTTTCGCCCGGGCTGTTTTTATCTCCCGCTCCCAATTACATCGAAAAATAAGTGCCTTGACCGGGCTTTCACTCACCGAGTTTGTGCGCAACCATCGGCTCGACCGGGCTCGGGAAATGCTGGCCCGTGGCGAGGGCAATATTGCTGAAATTGCCTGGCGCGTCGGATTCCAGAATGCCAAGTACTTCTCAACTTGTTTTAAGGAGCGGTTTGGGGTTACGCCGAGCGGGTTTGTTTCTGGAGTGTAAAAATCTCAGCGCTTCACCACCTTCCCCACAAACATAACAGCCCCTACCCTATTCCGAACCACCACCAAATAGCCGCCCACTTGCAAGCCGCCAAGATCAAACATGCAATCGGAAACCTCGGCCAACTAGTGGCAGAGGCACGAAGTCTTTGACGGTTTGGTCAGATTATTTTGAGATGAGACTAGGCGCGACGAAGGATTGTAGCGGGCTCTCCATGACTGAGGCGCAACAAAGTATCAGTTCAAAAGAGTCGAACAAACCGTCAAAGACTTCGTGCCCCTGCCACTAG
>JBBQLD010000254.1:0-6935 GCA_038327555.1 Chitinophagales bacterium | reverse complement strand
TAAGCCTCTATGTTGGATTTAAGAACAACGTGGGTTGTCTTCCTGACGGGATCTGTCCGAATCAAGTGCGCTTTACTAGGGTGCATGCATTTCAAGCACTCAAAACGGAATCCACGCTACCAAAGCGCACTTGATGCGGACAGATCCCGTCAGGAAGACAACCCACGTTGTTCTTAAATCCAACTTAGAGGCTTCGCTTAGATTGCCGACAAAAGCAATTCATGGGCGACCTTAGTTTTCTTTTCCGAACGTTCAACGAATGTTCAATCTGATTTACATGAAAAATGTGTACCCTTTCTAAAAGATGAAAACACTAAAAGTACCTCGGAACGCTGTTCCGAGGATTTTGGGCCATTAAAACGGCATTTGTCTCCTCATCAATCCCCCCGGAACGGAGTTCCGGGGTACATTCGGGCGAGTGCCCATGCCTGAAATGACTAGGAGAATGGCCAATTTTTAAACTTGATGCTGGCTGAGGAGCGCGAAGTTTTTGTAGACGTAGGCACTATTTTGGCACAAAAAGTTTAATTTTCAATTAATCCCACTACCTTTGCCCCGTATTTAACACCAACCCGGTGTTTGTCCGCCCTGGACGACGACGTTTTTTGGATGTGCGCGAGCGAAACCCTTTTGTATTGTTTTCGTTTCCCGTTCCGACCTAATCAGTCCCCCACATTCATCACGCTTTGCCCCTTGAAGAGCCACTCTTGGCTCGCCGCGCACGAGACCGGACAACAATAATTCAATGTTATTCAACGATTTATCGCTCATCGAGCCGCTTCTGCGCGCGCTTGAAGCTGAGGGCTACGAACGCCCAACACCCATTCAAGAACAGGCTATTCCGCCAGTATTGGAAGGTCGAGATTTGCTTGGCTGCGCCCAAACAGGCACTGGTAAAACTGCAGCCTTTGCGCTCCCGATGTTGCAATTGCTGAACCAACCGACTGGCCAAAAACAAGAAAGCCGCCGCCCGATTCGGGCGCTTATTTTGACCCCAACCAGAGAACTGGCCCTTCAGATCAGCGAAAGTTTCTCGACTTACGGAAAGAATCTTCAACTCCGCAACATGGTCGTTTTTGGTGGCGTAGGCCAAACCCCCCAAACTGATGCACTGCGCCGTGGCACTGATATTCTGGTTGCTACGCCTGGTCGTTTGCTCGACTTGATGAACCAAGGATTTGTAGATCTCCGCAGCCTGTCCATTTTCGTGCTCGATGAGGCCGACCGTATGCTCGACATGGGCTTTATTCATGATGTGCGTAAGGTCATCGCCAAAATTCCTGCAAAGCGACAGACCCTGTTTTTCTCTGCTACTATGCCTCCGGAAATCGCCAATCTGGCGGATTCTATCCTGACTAATCCAGTAAAAGTAGCTGTTGCACCTCCAGCTACTACGGCTGAACTGGTGGAGCAGAAAGTGTTTTTTGTCAACAAAAATGACAAGAAAAGCCTGCTCATACATATGCTGGAAGACCCCAACATCAAATCTGCACTCATTTTTACCCGCACCAAGCATGGTGCCAACCGTGTGGCTGGCGATCTGACCAAGGCGGGCATTCGTGCAGAAGCTATTCACGGCAATAAATCACAAACAGCACGTGTTGCCGCACTCAATAATTTTAAAAATGGCAAAAACCGCGCACTTGTCGCTACTGACATTGCTGCACGCGGGATTGATATTGACGCGCTTTCGCATGTCATCAATTTTGAACTGCCTAATATCCCGGAGTCCTACGTACACCGTATTGGTCGCACAGGCCGTGCAGGAGCAAGTGGTATCGCTTTTTCTTTTTGCGAAGCGGAAGAATTGCCTTACTTGAAAGATATTCAGAAACTCATCGGCCAACTGATCCCGGTGGATACCGAGCATCCGTATGTAGCCGATCTTACAGCACCTGGATTGCCTCAGCCGCGCAGCCAACAGAAACCACAACGGGGTAACAGCAATGGCAGAGGTGGCCGTTCTGGTGCGCAAAACCGGGGAGAAGATCGCCCGGCACGTGCAGAATACCAGCGTCCACAACCTTCGGGTGATGTGATCCCTATGCCAGATATTCGGGCACCAAGGGATCCGCGCCCAGCACGGAGAGATGGCAATGACCAAGCACGGGGGCGCAACAACGATCAACTCCGTGAACGGAACAATGATCAGCCCCGCGAGCGTAACAACAGCCAGCCACGTGAGCGCAATGACCAGCCACGTGAGCGTAACGATCAGCCACGTGAGCGTAACGATCAGCCACGTGAACGCAGCATGGCCAATAACCCAGACCGGGACCGCAGGGATGATCGCCGTGACGACGGTCGGCCACAATTCGGCACCAAACGACCAGATGCTCGCGGCCGTAGAGAGGAAGGACCACGCCCGGAGCAACGTCGCCCGGTAAACGCTCCGCCTTCAGGCGATAAGCCAAGCAAACAAGACATTGCCAACGAGATGCGTCGTCGCTTTTCCTCTATTTTAGAAGTGTCTAGCATCGAAAAGCAAGATTTCAAGCGCAAGCCGAAGCCTCGATTTGATGAGCGGACCTCTGAAGCGAAATCAGAGAAGCCGGGTGGTAATTTTCGAGGTGGAAATGGGGGAGGACGCGGAAGAGGGAGGTAAAAAGTGAGATAAAATCTAAAAGGCCGCTCTAGCAATGCTGGGGCGGCCTTTTAACTTTTAGCACAAATCCAAGTTCAGCGGAAAGCAAAATACATCAATGCCATAAGTGCTACAGTAGACACAGCAATTATGATGAGGAACTTGCGGTTTTCAGCGCGATCTTTTTCTGATTTGTGTTCTCTCGAAAACTTTTGTTTAATTGACATAAGTGGTATGAATTTGTTGATTTTAAAATTCCAAAGTCTAACTTCCAAAGTCCTCAATTAAGCCCCTTTTCTTTGAAAATTCTATTGAGCCACTTTAACATCGCAAACAAAGCTAAGGCTGAGCTGGATAACAGCACAAAATTAACCCAAAAAAAGTTTGTTTTGTCATCATATTTATCCCACATCGTAGCCAATACGCCACTTAATTTATTACCCAGCGAGGTTGCCAGTTGCCAGCCGCCCATCATCAGGCCCGTAATGTGGCGTGGAGCCATTTTAGATACCATAGAAAGGCCCATTGGGCTGAGAAACAGCTCTCCAGCCGTGATTACGCCATAGGTGGCAATGATCCACCAGGCCGAAGATTTTTCCAGCCCATTGTGGCAGGCGTACACTGCCCAAACGGTGACGAGTGTACTCAGTGCCGAAATGACCAGGCCCCAGCCAATTTTAGCTGGCGTTGTGGGCTCCTTTCCACGTCGTCGAAGAAAGGCAAAAAACCAGATGACGATTGGGGTGAGCACGATTACGAAAAAAGGGTTGACCGATTGGTAGATCTCGGTAGAAACCAGGGACACATTTTGCCCGACAGGCGGGCGTTGTGCTTCAGGAATATTTAGGAAATAGGGGTTAAAGGTGTTGACTTTCAGGACTTGGCCGTTGGCATCTGTTGCTTTGCGAAATTGAGCATCATATTGTGGGTAGGAGGCCTCGTTCATATTCACCATCTGTGCCATTTTGAGATTTTCAGCTGGCCCGGCCACCCAGGTAGGCATTTCCCGATCGGTGTAATATTCAGCCCATGTAGTGAGTGCGGTACCGTTTTGCTTAAAAACCGCCCAAAAAATAATAACCACTGCATAAATCGACAACAACACTTTGATTCTTGGTTTGTCTTCTACGGAGGCTTGAAAATAAGTCCAGAGATAAAATGCAATAACCGGGATACTGCCGAAAAGGAAGGCATCGGTGGAGTCGGTGCCGAAAATATTGCCGGGTATCATCCAGCCTGCAATACCGGTGATAATAGCAGGTAAAAGGACGGAAGAAAGCATCCTGCCCACGCCCATTTCGCCTTGTACGGCAGGTTGTCGCACATCGGCGTGCGCGTAATGTTTCGAGCCGATCGCGAAAACGATCACTCCAATGAACATTCCGATCCCCGCAGCAGCAAAAGCCGCACCCCAGCCAATATTGTGCCGAAGCCAGGCAGCGAAGAAATTACATACAAAGGCGCCAATATTGATGCCCATGTAAAAAATGTTGTACCCGGTGTCCTTGAGGGCTCGATATCGGTCTTCGTTATACAGGTTGCCAAGCAAGACGGAGATATTGGGTTTAAAAAAACCATTACCCAAAATCATCACGAACAAGGAGGCGTAAAAAGTAGTTAAGCTATTAGAGATGGCAAGCATAAGATACCCTATGCCCATCATTAAGCCACCAATAATGATGCTTCGCCGGTAGCCCAAGAGTTTATCGGCCAATAATCCGCCTACAAATGGGGTCACATACACCAGCGCGATGAAGGTGCCAAAAATATCAGACCCTTGGGAGCGCGACATGGCAAGCCCCCCATGTTCCGAATCGGTCATGTAAAGCAGGAAAATGCCGATCATGAGGTAGTAGCCGAAGCGTTCCCAAAGTTCAGTGAGAAAAAGGTAGGGTAGGCCGGATGGATGATTTTTGAACATAGATTGGATGTTGGATTTTCAGATATCAGGACATTGGATTACAGACAACAGGAATCAGATTATTTGTAACCTGCCATTCCAATGTTCATAGTTTAAAAGACCAAAACTGTAGTGCCCGGCAAATGTAGTTTCAAAATCAGTTTTTGCAAGTTCTATTGAAAAATCAAAAGTGCGCGCCATGCTATTATCTTTGCGAAAATAATGAAGTGATGAAGTAATAAAGTGATAAAGTGATGGGGTGATGAAGTGATTTTGACCAGACCATGTGAGTGTTCAGAAATCACTTCATCACCCCATCACTTTATCACTCCATCACTTTATAATTCCATCACCTAATATAGCATAGAAATGTTGAAGAAAATATTGTTGCCCGTTTTGATTCTTTTGGTCTTCGCCCAACTTGGCTTTGCCCAACAGCCTACCATTCCTGAAGGCCCTTCCACAACGGCTAATCCGGTGCCAGAGGTAGATAGTGTGCTGGTAACGGTCATTTTAAAGCACCAACAAGACAAAAATCTCCCTGAAATACGGCGTATCCTGGAATCACAAGGCTTTTGGGACATTTTCCCACCCCAAGATGTGCGTGTAGTCTCCTGGACACTGGCTATGGGGCTTGGCCACATCATTACCTTATATGTACCAGCTGGAGCCATTCGACGCCTTAACCTTGCACTCGAAAATGGAGCCTGGGGCGCATTCGATACTGAAATCTACCTCACCTACGATTATCAAGCCGTATGGCAGGATTACATAGAACGGCGAGAAGAGGCTAAAGAAGATCGGAATTGATAGGACGCGGGTACAGTTTTTGATGCCGTAAACCGGGCACCGTTAAAAATCCGTAAAATACTCTCGAGCCCTACGACCTAGGTTACGTTGTACCCCAGTGGCATCATTGTAGTTGTCGCCCTCAGTATATTCGGTTAGGTTGCGGCTATACAGTTTGCGCTCCCATTTTGGATCCTGGATTTCGCCGCGGGCAGTGGAATGGAGTGTTATGTAGTCCTCTCCAGCCAGGGAGGGGTTGTAAAAGAGAAACTTGACGTTGCTCTGTTTGGTTTTTGGGAAGTTGTAATAAATCCAGATTTCATAAGGGGAAGCCCCTGGTTCATCTTCGACATGAACCAGATCATCAGGTGCTCCAAAGCGCAGATATGCACGGCCACGATCTGTTTCGAAACCGTAGCGAAATCCACTTTTAAACTTCTCCTCTACAGCATTTGCGAGTGCCATATATTTCTTGTAAGCACCTTCAGGGTTGTTGGCGTCTTGGCGAACAAAGTGCCGAAAGATGAAAAAGCGTTTGTTCTTGAGGTCTTTGTCGCGGTTTACGTTATTCAGAATTTCAGCATCATCACCTAAAACTATTGGCGAGAGGGCCGCCAGCACGTACTTTAATTGTTTTTCATCGAGATTTTGGGTGAATTGCTGTGCAAGTGTTTCATCTGTAATGTCGTTTTCATCGAATTGTAAGTAAGGATTACTGCGTTGGAAAGCGAGTACACGGGTAGCAAGCAGTTCATTTGCAACATTGCGAGCCTCTACGGTGAGGAGATAATTGCCGCTTTCAAGTTTACTGATGTCCATTTGAACGAGCAGCGCATCAATATCGGTCGGTTTTTTGCGCTGACTACCCGTAGAAATCAGGTTTTTTATCCCATTGCCTTTTTCCTGTTCAATGAAATACCGAACCAGGTAATCAGCCTCCTTCACGCTTTTATTGGAACCGTAAATTTCGGCATAAAAAGCAAGACGAGTGGCACTGCGATCATAAAAGCCAAAGGGCAAAGGCTCGAGCAAGTAGCCGTTTTTGGCAAAAGGGCTAACAGCCTCCTCCCGCTTAAAACTCCGAAGCAATTGTACTTCACTCAAGTGAAGTTTGTTTGGGAATCGGACGCTGACAGGTGTTAGATAACTGTCTTTATTTTCCGGGGCATTGAGGTCTTGTACAACTACCTCTAAATCATAGTCGCCTTCTGGCACAGGTAGACGTTTCACATCAACTAGGCTTTGCTGCGCATCCACCACTGGACTTTGAAGGTTGTACTTTTCATAGGCCACCACTTGGTCGCCTTTTTTGATCATAATCAAGATTTCTGCGCTCGCTTGAAGTTTTTCTCCTTCTACTTTTTTATACAAAATAGATACTGCGGCAATCTCCACATTTACTTCAAGGTAGGGCTTCCCATCAGGAGTATTGTAGACGGCGAAGGAAACACCAATGTCTAGCGCATAAGAATATTGGGCACATATCGTCAGCATCAAGGCTGCGAGCAGGATACGTAAGGTTTTGTTTTTCATAGACTTATCTTTTAAATCGGTGAACGATCTTACTTTGACCAAGGCGTATGGATTAAACCTGAACCCAGGCAGACATCCACCGCATCAAAGTGTGCTTCAAATGTCGTGAATTTTAGTCGGAATAGGGGT
>JBBQLD010000253.1:0-6976 GCA_038327555.1 Chitinophagales bacterium | reverse complement strand
GTTTGGGTGGAGAAAATCTGTAGGGTGCAATGAGCGGAACTTTAGCCAAGCACCCTCCATAAAAAATCATAAATCATGTAATCGGCAATCTTAAATCAAATAATTTACGATTGCCGATTACATGATTTATGATTTTTGATGGGGGTGATATGGCTTAATATTTAGAAAAATCAATCGAAAATGACACCCAAAATACTTGAAGATCGACTCATTGAATTTGCTTCACGAATAATTGATATGATGGAAGCTCTGCCAAAAGCTGCGGCAGCCAAACATCTTGGAAATCAAATTTTACGTTCCGGAACTTCGCCTGCACTCAACTACGGTGAGGCACAAGCTGCGGAATCAAAGGATGATTTTGTTCATAAAATGAAAATCTGCCTCAAAGAGCTTCGTGAGACACAGGTTTGTCTCAGATTAATTGCAAAGCGGAATTGGTTTCCTAATGAAAAGCTTGAGCCCATTCTTGACGAGACCAACGAACTCGTACCCATTTTTGTAGCAAGCACAAAGACCGCAACCACAAAATCCCAGCTCAGCAACCACCATCAAAAATCAACAATCATGTAATCTGCAATCGTAAATTATTTAATTGTTGATCGCTGATTACCTGATTTTTGACGGAGGTGAAATGGCCAAATATTCAAAAACAGCAAAACAATCATCGTCTCTTTTTTAGGGCATGGGCTTTTTCTAGCAGCCATTGCCATTCCATAGCCTGTTTTTTCACTTCTATCCGCTTTATCAATTGGTCGGCACGCTTTGCGTTTCCGGGAGGAGATTTGATGATTTGTTGTAGGAGATTGGCGAAATCGAGATTTTTTCGCTGCAAAGTTTCAGAGAGTAATTTTTGTGAGGTACGGCTCAAAAACATTTTGAAGGCATCTAGTTTATAGGGCAAAAGTTCGGAGTGCAATTCGTAAAGCCCTTTTAGTTCTAGACGTTTACCTTGCAATAGATAATCATTAAAAGGAGAAGTATCCGGAATTAAATCTGAACACTCCGAGTAGCGACCAATAGCAAAAAGATAAAGTGCTTTATTGAAACGATAAATATCCTGAGTTTCGTTCTCACCATAAATTTCATCTTTATACCTCTCAATGAATTCATTCACCCAATCAAATTGCTTGATTTTTAGAGCGTTTTCAGAAATTGCCATATACCTACTAGGGACTATCTTACCTTCATAATGGAGAAAGCCGCGCCGTAGATTATCTTTGAAGGTATCATGAAGCAAATACATTACTTCTTTGTTTTCCGGATCGGCCATTAAGATAATTATACAGAAATTTCTCAGATATGTGTAAAACTCTTGTAGATTTTCCCAGTCCAGGTTTTTCTCGTTTAATTGAAGTGAATCAAATAATGCTTGGATATCCGCAATCTCAAGTCGCTCTTTTTTGAGTACTGAAAGGATTTTGTAATTAATATGAAGTGAGGGTGACAATTCTAAGTAATGTTGTGGTACAAACCACGATTCCAAGTTGGATTGGATTATATTAGGAGTGACTAATGTGGTCACTTTTTGTTGAAGCAGAAATCGGTTGAGTAATGCTACACGACGGAAGTGATAAAAATATTCGATCGCTTGAAGTAATTGGGGAATATTCAAATCTCCTTTTCTCTTGTTGTTGAGAGATTCTATATAATGCATAGATGTCTCCAATTCAATTTGTCTAAAAGAGTGCCAAAAGTCTTTATTTGCAGTCTCTATCGCATATTGCTTTTTTTGCAATCTGGCCAACAATTGTTGATGCCGCTCCTTTAGTCCTTTAGCTCGGACGACCTCTGAAAAATCAAGAGCTCGGCGGAAATCGTTACCTTCTCGAAAATAATGTTGTGTCAACAAAAACATGCGCAGCAGCTTGTGTGCCTCTGCCATTACCTTCTCTAATTTCCCCTCTATAAATCCTTGCTCAGGGAAAAGTATTGCAAACACTTCCTTTTTCCCCAAATTCTGAGCAGAATCCCCCAGAGGATGATTGATGCAGAATTCAAAAAGTGGAATGATTTGTGCCCTGTACCGCCCAGTGTTAAAGTAAGGATGTGTAGAAAAGAGCAGGATTTGCTCTTTTTCTGAGGGTTTTAGGGTTCTAATCAGTTCGATGAACTGGCTATGCTCCATAGATTGAGTGGAATAATCTTCAAAAGTGTTACAAATTTTATCGGGTCAAAATAAAGACCTTTGCGTAAGTTTTCTTCGTTTATTTATTAAACTCTTTGATTATGGCAAAATTTTTTCTTCTTTCGTTCTTATTTTTTACCATTCAGATTCCTATCGCTACGCTTTTTGCTAGCAACATATCAGGTAATCTAGAAAACAGAAACCTGTCTACAGATCTGTGCGATACCCCTGCACCCGATAGCTTTTGGGTTACAGGTAGAGAGATCAATTCAATTGCTGTAGCATGGAATCCCGTCTGGAGTGAGGCATCATACACGCTATCTGTTTTGACTAGAACAAATTTAAATAACACCTGGATAATACTTGCTACATTCAGTAATGTGACTGGCTCAACCTTAAACATCAACGGTGTTACGTCTACAGATGAATGCAAGATGGTTATTGCAACCAATTGCTCAGATGGCAGCCCTGGTATCCAAAAGAAAGAATTGCTAGACAAAATCATCATTGAACTCGCTACTGGGGGGCGCAATCCTTTGTATCCAGTTCCAACTTCTTGTACAAACATGTCAAAACCAGGCTTCCCTTACAATTGGGTGGGTTTTCGAGTCATTCAAAATAGTGAATTTACTCCTCAAAACATCTTTGAAGTAGTAACAACCTACTCGCCTCCAATAACCAAAATTAGTATAAATCGAGTTTCCAACAACAATATAATTTTTGCATCAAATAATGATAATGTTGTACCTCCTCCTACCCTTAAAACTGGGTTCTCTTTCAAAGTCATTAAAAGAGTACCCAATATTCCAGATTATACAATTGGAAAACTCTTAGTGACAATAAACGGTCTTTCAATTGAGATATGCCAAGACCCTTCATTTTCATGGGATAATTCTTACTCATTTATTCCTTTGACATCACAGATGCCAAGTGGCTATGACGTTCCACCTGTGACAGGAGCAATGGACATTTTTAGAAATGAATCGAATTCCAATGCTTATAGTAGAATCCGTGTCCAAAGCCCATTTAATGAAAACCTGCATATTTTCTTGGAATCACAAAATAAGATACCAGTTAATACTAAAATTCGTCTTTTGGCCATGAGTGGTCAAACTGTTTTTGAACAGCAAATTCAAACCCAATTGGAGGAAATATCAATTCCTGTTGGCGAAATTTCTTCGGGAGTTTACATTCTTCGTATTGAAACCGAAAACGAAACCAAAACCACGAAGGTAGTAAAGAATGATTGATGTACCTTCAGTTGGCTAATGCAATACCCTTTTTTAAGTAGCGTTAGCATTCAAAAATTTAAATTGCCTAATGTATGAAAACCTTCTTTTTCTTTATTTTTCTTGTTATTGTTAATTGCCTCTCCGCCCAGCCTAGCATCCAATGGCAAAAATGCCTTGGTGGCAGCGATTATGAACAAGCAACGAGCATTAGACAAACAAGCGATAGTGGTTATATTGTTACCGGACATGTCCTATCTCAGGACGGAGATGTATCTGGAAACCATGGGGTTTTTGATTTCTGGGTCGTAAAACTGACTCAATTAGGCTCCATCCAATGGCAAAAAACATTGGGCGGATCGAATCATGATTGGCCATATTCTATTCGACAGACAACTGATGGTGGTTATATCACAGTAGGTCACACAGCATCCATCGATGGAGATGTTTCTGACAACCATGGTGGTATTGATGCCTGGGTTGTAAAATTGGATAGCCTTGGAGCTATCCAATGGCAAAAAACGCTGGGCGGAAGCAAAAATGATGACGCCACTTCGGTAGAGCTTGTTCAGGATGGTGGCTATATTATTGCTGGTGAATCAAACTCTAACGATGGGGACGTATCGGAAAACCATGGCTATTCCGATTTTTGGGTCTTGAAATTGAATAGCGCTGGTGATATCGAATGGCAAAAAAGCTTAGGGGGCAGCAGCAATGAGCGTGCACTTGCCATCAAATGCACCGCTGAGGGAGGATATATTGTTGTCGGAGAAACATTGTCAAATAATGGCGACGTTATGGGGAACAATGGCGATTCTGACTTGTGGGTAGTTAAATTAGACATTTTAGGAGATATCGAATGGCAAAATGCACTGGGTGGAGTCGGCTTGGATGTCGCAAGCGATGTCGTGGAAACAAGTGATGGGTTCGTTGTTTGTGGTTACGAGGGCTCATATAATACTGGTGATGTGACCGGACATCACGGTGCATCTGATTATTGGATTGTAAAATTGAGCAAAACAGGCGAACTGCTGTGGCAAAAAGCCTATGGGGGGAGCGAATCAGATCAAGCTCGAAGCATCGTACAAACCAGTGATGGCATGTTTTTAGTTGCGGGAGAAACAAAGTCCTCTAATGGAGATGTGGGAGCCATTAACGGCATCCAAGTCATCTGGGCCTTGAAATTGAACCAAGAAGGGGAACTTATCTGGAAAAAAACACTAGGAGGAACTCAGGGTGACGGCTGCTTTTCTATTCAGCAAACGAATGATAATGGCTATGTGCTGGGCGGGTTTACCTGGTCAAATGATGGCGATGCGTTGGGTAATCATGGCGAATGTGACTTCTGGATCGTAAAACTCTCCCCCGAATCTTCCCCAACCCTAACCCCTTCAACCACCCAACTCCAAATCTTCCCCAACCCAACACCCAACAAAGTCTCTCTAAAAACGCCCCAAAATGAACCCCTCCTCAGCCTCCAAATCACCGATCTCCAGGGGCGAGCACTCAGCCGCCAATACCGACCTGAAGCGGAGATAGATTTGTCTACGCTGCCCAATGGGTTTTATCTCGTGTCTGCCATCACCGCAGAAGGGAGAGTCTTTGTTGGAAAAGTGCAGAAAGTAGAATGAGCCGAGATGGCACAAAAAGCAATACCTCGCCACGATTTCGAGCCTTCGGAATCGTGGCCTTTTTTACCTTGCAGGACTAAAACTTGACGCATGAAAAACCTGGGATCGGTGTTGTTCTTCTTTGGTTTGAGTGGGATTCTTGCTGCCCAACCCAGCATCCAATGGCAAAAGTCCTTTGGCGGGAGCGAATACGACGAAACCAAAACCATCCAACAAACAAACGATGGTGGTTATATTATGGCTGGCAATACCGCCTCCACCAAAGGTGATGTTTTTAACAATCATGGTGGTTGGGATTTTTGGATAGTAAAATTGGACTCGACCGGATTCATCCAATGGAAAAAGACCTACGGCGGAATAAACCACGAATACCCTTATGGCATTCAACAGACAAATGATGGCGGTTACATCGTGGCTGGGTTCGCAGAATCCAACAATGGCAATGTATCCGGCAATCATGGCGATAAAGATGCATGGGTACTAAAATTAAGCAGTACAGGCACTATTCAATGGAAAAAATGCTATGGCGGAACCTTGTGGGAAGAAGCCCATGCCATCCGGCAAACAACTGATGGCGGCTACATTTTTGCCGGACTTGCCCAGTCCAACGATGGGGATGTATATCGTGTCAGTTACCACGTCTGAAGGCCAAGTTTGGGCAGAGAAAATCTGTAAGGTGCATTGAACTAAACTTTAGCCCAACGCCCTCCACCAACAATCATAAATCATGTAATCGGCAATCTTAAATCAAATAATTTACGATTGCCGATTACATGATTTATGATTTTTGATGTAAAAAAAAACGGGGAACCGACCCAAAAGCCGATTCCCCGTAATATTTTTCAGTAGCCAAAACTACAATTTATCCATTCGCTCTGGAAGCATCCACCACAGCCTTGAAGGTCGTAGGGTGATTGAGCGCAAGGTCAGCCAAAGCTTTACGGTTCAAACCGATTCCTTTTTGGCTGAGCAAGTGGATGAAGCTGCTGTAATTGATGCCCATCGGACGCACAGCGGCGTTGATACGGGCGATCCAGAGGCGACGGTAAATGCGCTTTTTGAATTTACGGTCGCGGTAAGCATACTGCCAACCCTTTTCGAGCGTGTTTTTCGCTACGGTGTAAACTTTTGAGCGGGCGCCAAAGAAGCCGCGTGCGGCTAACATAATTTTTTTCCGGCGGGCGCGGCTAGCCGGGTTGTTTGTTGCTCTAGGCATGTAAAAGATTTTTTAGTGCGACACCGGGGTTTCTAGTTGGATGTTATACGTTTCAAGTTGAAAATTTCAAGTTGAAAGTCAAGTATGAGGCTTGCAAGTTTAACGTCGCAATATTCCATAGTTTGACAAACGGCCAACGAAAAACACTTTTAACCAATGTCCTCGTTAAAAAATGAAAAGAAAAATTCCCGCCTTTGCGGAAATCGAGGCTATCGAAGTGGTTGAATCTACAACCAATACGATCTTAGCTGACTAGCAAGCGCTGCATACGAGCGTGATCAGTTTTGTCAACGATGACACTTCCGCGCAAATGGCGCTTGGCTTTCGTTGTCTTCTTACGCATCAAGTGACGCATGCGAGCGCGGCTGCGCTTAACTTTCCCCTTGCCAGTCACCGAAAAACGCTTCTTGGCGCTGGAGTGGGTCTTCATTTTAGGCATGACAAAAATATATAGTTGAAAAACGGAGCGCAAAGGTAGAATTCTTAGCCAATTTACAAAAGGAAAGTTTAAAATTGTTTGAGAACATTATTAGTGCCACGTCCAGTGAATAACATGTCAGTTTGACGAGGCACTAGTGGCAGGGGCACGAAGTCTTTGATAGTTTGGTCAGATTATTTTGAGATGAGACTAGGCGCGACGAAGTATTGTAGCGGGCTCTCCAGGACTGAGGCGCAACAAAGTATCAGTTAAAAAGAGTCGAACAAACCGTCAAAGACTTCTTGCCCCTGCCACTAGTGGCAGGGGCACGATTATCGCACAAAAACAAATCGAATT
>JBBQLD010000252.1:0-6979 GCA_038327555.1 Chitinophagales bacterium | reverse complement strand
GTTCAGTGGCCACCCATTTCAACAACCACGAGCCCAATCCGGCAGATGCTTGGAAAATCCAACCTGAAGACATTGGGCAAATGGTAATAGATCTGTTGAAAATGAATCCACGCACTTTGCCTAGTAAGATTGAGGTGCGTCCAAGTCAGACAAAGTAGGGGTTTTCGGTGTATCATGTAATTTAAATCACTATGGAAATAGGCATCGATAGTTTCGCCGCCATGATGAGCGGAAATGCCAACAAAACGATAAGCGATGCCGATGCACTGGCTCAATTGTTGACAAGGATTGAACACGCTGACCGTTCAGGGTTGGATGTTTTTGGCATAGGAGAACACCACCGCAAGGGATTTCTGGATTCTGCACCGACCCTTATCCTGGCCGCTGCCGCTGCCCGCACCCAGCGTATTCGCCTGACAAGTGCGGTGACAGTATTAAGTGCCGCTGATCCCGTTCGGGTGTACCAAAATTTTGCTACCCTGGATCTGATCTCTGGCGGACGAGCAGAAATGGTGGTAGGCCGAGGTTCGTTCATAGAAGCTTTTCCCTTGTTTGGGTATCGATTGGAGGATTATGACGCCTTGTTTGCCGAAAAGCTAGATCTCCTGCTTCAAATACGTGATCACGAATTGGTCACCTGGTCAGGTAAATTCCGTGCGCCCTTGAAGCAGCAGCCAGTTTATCCCCGATCCCTGCAAGATCCTATACCCATTTGGTTGGGGGTAGGAGGGACGCCCGAATCCTTCATCCGGGCAGGTGCCCTCGGTTTACCGCTGATGGTTGCCGTGATTGGGGGAGAAACACACCAATTTCGACCCTTGATTGATCTTTATCGCGAGGCAGGTAAACAGGCCGGCTTTGGCCCGGAGCAATTGAAAGTGGGTTTGCATTCTTTGGGTTACGTGGCTAACACCACCCAAGAAGCTATGGATGATTTTTATCCTGGATATGCGGAAGCGATGACGAGGGTGGGTAAAGAGCGGGGCTGGGCACCCATGACCAGAGCCCGTTTTGAGGCGCAAACAGGTCCTAAAGGAGCACTACTAGTGGGCAGTCCAGAAGAGGTAGCGGAAAAAATACGCCGACATTCCGATGCATTGGGGGGCATTTCCAGGCTTACGTTTCAGATGGATACGGCAGAGGTGGTGCATGAAAAACTGATGCAATCGATTGAATTGATTGGTTCAAGGATCAAACCCATCCTCAACGCAGCAGCGTAATATTCCCAACATTCGAACTCAAATCCAATCCCCCGCTTCCACTCCGCCAAATACCGTCCCTGGTGGCAAGTCTAGGTATGGATATACCACTTTCGACAGGTAAAGCCCCTGTGGGTGCGCTCCAGTTATAATACGCGGTGTTTTTTTGTCTCGCAGGTGGGCTTCAAAGGCTTCCAGACTCATTCTTTGGGTGCCGATCTCTAACAGGCGGCCGACTATGATCCGAATCATACCAGTCAAAAATCGGTTGGCACTGATCTGAAATCTAAGGCGTTCTCCGCTTTTATCTACCCACAAATGGGTGGCGCTGACTCGACAAATGGTATGTTTAAAGCTCGCCGGCGACTTGCAAAAAGCGTAATAATCATCGTATTGCGGCAATAACTCCACCGCTGCTTTCATGCGCTGAATATCCAGATTCATATCCGAATACAAAGCACTGCCAGCCTGCAAAAAGGGATCCTTTCGAAGGTGGATAAAATAATCATAACCGCGCTGGATCGCATCAAAACGAGCATTTGCCCGCTCATGTACTGGTATTATTGCAAAAACGGTGATGTCTGGTGGCAGGGTGCGATTGAGTTTAAACAGCAGTTCATCCAGATCCGTTTCTACTATATCTGTATGAAAAAAATACTGACTTGCGTGTACGCCGGCATCTGTACGTCCGCAGCCATTGACCGAGCTGAACGTTTTCAGAACCTTTTTTAAAACGCTTTCCATGACTTCTTGTACGGTCAATGCCATGGGCTGCCGCTGCCAGCCGTGATAATTGAGCCCGTTGTAGGCGATATGGAAGAAAAAGCGTTTGATAATTTTTGGGCTAAAGTTGTTTGTTACATTTTCCTAAAAGTGCGCAAGTCCAAAGTCAACATTGGGTTGTGTCAAAAGGGTTTGGATCAAAAAATAGGGTAAAATTTTATTTTGTATTCTTTGGTGAAAAACCCCATAGGTTTTAAAAACGTATGATGTTTAGCATCAGAATAGAATTAAAGTTTGTTTGTTTGGCTTTTCCGTATCATTTTCATTCATGAACACATCAAGGATGGCGAATCGGCTGTTCATTTTTTACAATGTGCCAGTATCAATTGCTGGAGGGCGGCACAATCCGCTGCGCCGAGCAACACAGCATCCGGAATCACAAGCAAGGTGGGTTCTGGTTCCTTTTGCAAGGTTGCTATCCCTTTTAAGCTGCTTTTAATATTCCTAACTATTTCTGCATTGAAATCAGCAAGCATTGGTTTCGAATTGTAATTTCCAACCGATACGATGTAACAATCCGAGCCTCCATTGGCAAAAAACAGTTTCAGGCTATAAAATAGCAGAAATCTGGTCTCTGGCTTGGTTGAAAGTTCAAAGATGAGCGATTTATCGTCGGAAGCGGCGAGTTCGTACCTTGTATCAGGTCCTTCCCCGAAATACTGTAGATATTCCCCAAAGGACGAGATTCGCACCGGGATGTTGCGGAGGTCTTTGTTATCCCAGATTGCCTTTTTTGTGTACCCGATAAAAGCAGGTACAGCCGTGGCGACGGGGACTACCGAGTTAGGGAATGCATTTTTCTCCTCGATATACACGCCAGGGGTTGCTAAAACTTTTGCCATGATGGTTTAATACTTTTTCAGGTGCCTTATTCTAAATGGGGGGCAATATCGCCTTTTTCAATTTAAGCATCTGGACTGTATTAATTGATCATTTGAAGGTAGCCAGAGTTACCCAATTCAGCATGCGTTAAGCTTAGATATTGGGAATGCTTTGTTAACAAGTTCGCGCAATACGCAGACTCCCCCTTACCTTTGTAAGAAATCGTATTTAAAATCACTTTGCATGAAATTATTTGTTTCCCTCACCCTGTTTTTATTGGGCATTCAGTTTTCCAGCATGGCCCAAACAGCCCCAGCCAATACAAGCGGCCTCAGCTGGCATACCGACCTTACCAAAGCCCGAGAGCTTTCTGATGCTACCAAAAAGCCTATTTTTGGTTTTTTTACAGGCAGCGATTGGTGCGGTTGGTGTCGCAAACTGCAGTCTGATGTTTTTGCTAAAGCTGCTTTTGTAGCCTGGGCTAAGAAAAATGTAATTCTGCTCGAACTGGATTTCCCACGTCGTACCCAGCTGCCCGCCGAACTCGTGCAGCAAAATCAGGCGCTTCAACAGGCACTCGGGATCAAAGGCTATCCAACCATCTGGATTTTTACCGTAAATGAGGACAAGACCACCCAGAACCTCAATCTGAATACGCTGGGCTCGCTTGGCTATCCTACAGGGTCAGAAATTGGAAAGGAAGAGGTCAAGTTCTTGGGTGATGCGGATCTTATTTTGGCGAAAGGGAAGAAATAGTGTGCCGCTCTTCAGCACAGAAATTCTTCCTTTTTTTAAACAAAAACTATCGTTCGTGCATTCCATCCAATTCACGACCACACTACTGGATATTTTGAAAACACTAAGGAACTAAGAAACACTAAGACCAAGAGGGGATTATTAGGGGTAACACTTAGTGGCCCTTAGTCCCTTAGTGTTTTCAAAATGGCCAATAGTGTGACTCACGACCTTTACTCCATGGCAAAAAAGAAGGAATCAAGTCCTAAAGAACAGGCTTTCTTAAACCCGATTGACAAAGACAAAGTAGCCGAAAATCCCGGCTTGTTGCCCTATGCCCACACGGCTGGTGGTGCGGTTATTCGCCCGGAAGACAAAGGACGTATCCGTGGCAATGCCATGACGGCCATGTACGACCAAACCGACCGACAAATGGAGCAGCTCCGCAAGCAAATGGAGACGCTGGTGAACCAGGCTAAGTCGCTCAATTCCCGCATGGAGGTTTCTGAGGTCATCTATCAGGCTGATATCCCTTTCCAACCCGTGATTCACCATTGGTATCATCTTTATCAACGCAAATCAGATGGGAAGCAGTTGCTTTCAATGATTGCGCCGAATGAATGGGGTAGGAGAGCGCCTTATGATCATCTGGCGAGTGTGCGATTGTTGGGGGATCATACCTGGGAGGTGATGGAGGTGGGCGTATAGGGGAGGCTTAGCTTGGATAGTAGTTTTCGCAGAGTATTTCCTATGTTTGCTGCTCAAATCTGCCAAGTATGACGCAAACCAATGACAAAAACCATTCTGCTGAACAACCAGCCAAAGACGATTTCTTCTACCATGTTGCCCCTCCGCTTTTGGCAGCTGTGCAAGTTGCCAGCGATCTTCGGATGCCTTTGCTGGTGACTGGAGAACCAGGCACAGGTAAAACGGAACTAGCCAAATGGATTGCCCGCTGGCTGGCGAACCCCAAAAATCTTCAGAATGGGGCGGAACCGTATCGTTTCGATACCAAAACTACCTCCTCCGCTAAAGACCTATTCTACCGCTACGACACGATCCGGCATTTTAGCAAGCGAGAAACGGCGTCTAATCCCTTGGAATTCATCACATTCGAAGCGATGGGCAAAGCGATTATTGACGCAAAAAAGAATGCCGCACGTCAGGTTGTTTTGGTGGATGAGATTGATAAAGCCCCTCGGGATTTTCCCAATGATGTGTTGTTTCAGTTCGAAAAATTTGCCTTCCGGGTAGACGAAGCCACGGATTTTGATTTTGCAGCATTCGCAGATTTGGAAAAACACGCCAAGGGTCGAGCCTTCAATCGGGACAAAAACGGCAATATTTGTTGCGCAGAAGATGCCGAGCCGCCTTTTTTGCTCCTCACCAGTAACTCGGAAAAAAACCTCCCGGATGCCTTTTTGCGCCGCTGTGTGTACTACCATATCGCGTTTCCAAAAGACAGCAGTGATCAAGTACTGAAAGAAATTGTGCGCCGGAAAACCCGGGCTAGCGAGACGTATCTCCAGCATTTGGATGATATACTCCATTATTTCTTTGAAAACGTGCGCAACCGCGGCTTGCAAAAAAAACCAGCCACTGCTGAATTGATCAAATGGGTGGATGCCCTGAGTCGCCCTGGTCATGAAGTAGACTGGGATAAACTCAAAGGCGAAAATCCTGATCCCTTGATGAAAGACCGGCTTCGGGAGACCATGCCAGTGCTGCTCAAAAATCGGGAAGATTTGGAAGGTTTTGTTTAGGAGAGGTGCAATCGGAGGGTATGAATACCCCTATATCAACGGACTAAAGACCATACTACCACTTTTGACCCATACCAGGCCCAAAATATCACTTGAGTCATGGCCAAAATAATGCTCATCGCCTATGCTTATCACCAGGACGACCCTACCAGCGCTCCTGCGGAAGAGCGTAAACTAAATGTAGCATTTGGCAATTTCATCGGTACTCAAGCCCTTCCCTCCGCTACCAGCGAATTGATCAGCGATAAATTCAGCCCCAACAATGACATTCGGGACGATATTCAGATCTTCCATTTCGCTGGTCACGCCGAAAAAGGCAATCCCACCCTGAATGATGAAGATTCCCTCGAAGTAAAAAACACCCTCGATGTAGCAGCTTTTGCCACCGTAATTCAAGGTTATGGCCGCGGGCTCAAACTCGTTTTCCTGAATGCCTGCAATACAGCCAACGATGCCCAATGTCTGGTGGATATCGGTAAGGTGCTGACGGTGATTGGTACCACCATTCCAGTGCCTAATCGCTATGCTTTGCGGTTTGCGCTCGTTTTTTATGAGTTTTTCATTCAGCACAAAAAGACCGTTGAAGAAGCCTTGAAGGAAGCGCATGATCGGGCGGGCATGACGAAAGAGGAAGACTTAGAGACCCGTGGTAATATCAAAAGGCCAGGCGAGCAGATTGATCCCAAAAGTATCTATCAGATTTTTGGCGATAAAACGCAGCGATTTGCAGATTGGCCTAAAGGAGAACTTGCCCAGAAAATAACCAATATTGAAAAGGAGGTTCCGGTAGATCTCGGCCTTCAGGAAGATGCTTTTTTGCTTTGCAATCGAGATGATCAAGCCCGGCAATTGTTTCAGGGTGTGCAAAACCTCCTTTACGATCGGCCCATGATTCCGCCGAGCAAAAAATGCCGAACCAATCTCTTCGGGCTGCCCCAGGCGCAAATAGAACCCTGCAAAGTTCCCTTGTTTGTTTTGGTCAACAGCAGCTATCAAAATGGCCCCTTCGAGTTTTTGGCCAGATTTGAAAAGTATATCCTCAAACTGCACTGGCCACAAAACTCGCTCCCGGTGGCCGATTTAGGATTTCCAGCAGCCGATGACTTTGACCTCGATGGCGACCCGAACAAGCCATTGGCGACCCTTCGCGGGATATATGCTAATCATCTCTTGAGCACTAAAAGCGGCGAAGCATTTGACCAGGATCTCCTGTTTGTCACCCGGCACGCGCTTTCCGACGCGGTTTGGAAAGAGGGCTATGCGGCGTTTTTTGAGGCTTTTATCAAAGAAGAAAGTCAAAAGTTTCAGCATGATCTGAAACGCCTGGTCGTGATTTGCTGGCTGCAACATACCGGAGAAGGCGTTTCCTTGGACAATGCCAAAAAATACGACGCACTTTTTTGCCAATTGAAGGCTCGCTTTCCCAAGCAAGTGCTTCATTTTTGCAATTTCCCCTTAGTCAACCCAATGCACGTGGTGCAATGGCATCAGGATTTGTACGATGATGGCGTAGACCCGGCCGATTACAAATTTAAAGATTCTATGCCTTTTTTGAAGGCCAAAAAAGTTTTAAAGAAAATTATTTCCGATCAATATGCCAAAGTCCAAAAATAAAAAATTGGTCGTGTGGCAATTGGCACTTTCGCTCCACGACCTGTTTGACGAACTTTACCGGGA
>JBBQLD010000251.1:0-6979 GCA_038327555.1 Chitinophagales bacterium | reverse complement strand
TGGAGGTAAAGCAGTAGGGGAGGGCAATGGAACTCGAACTGAGGTAATATGCTCTGTCTCCTTGCGAAACTGGGTAAATACGTCGGGTGTGTGTTGCACAGGCACTGGGAGGTCTTGGGTGTGATAAAGCATTTTTCCACGGGTGTACAAGAGTTCGACTCCAACGCCCCAAAGTTTTTGCTCCAGGCCGTCTTGTACCAGTACCTCTTCTTGGGTGCGTTCGCGGTTGCAGATGACCCAAGAAACTTTTAGCTGTTGGGCCATTTCGGCCAAAATGTTTTCGGGATTTCCGACGCGTACCAAAAGTTGACTACCTAGTTTTTGAATGTTCTCGCGCAGGTCAGCAACGCTTTCGAGCATAAATTTTGTCCTGTGTTTGCCCGTTTTATGAAAGCCGAAACGCGTTTCTCCAAGGAAAACTCGTTCATCAAAAATGTAAATGGGCACTACCTCATCTGCCATTCGGAGTGCAGTAGCAAGGGCTTCGTTATCGTGGAGGCGGAGGTCTTGTCGGAACCAAACTATAGCACGTCGTTTCATGTCAGGTTAAACTTTAAGAAAGGCCTTTTGTTTGGCCAATTCAGCATTATTTTCACTCGATTTTATGGCTCAGAAAGAAAACAGCAATAATATTAGCACCCTTTTACGCAAAATTAAAAATAAGCCCTTGGATCGCGAGCTAGGTTTTGGGCGAAACGCTACTTTGAATGGCCGTTTGATGAATTCAGATGGTTCTTTCAACGTCGATCGTCAACCCAAGAACCGCTGGGATAATACCTATTATCATCTGATTACCATGCCTTGGGGGAGGTTTTTGGTGCTCCTTTTTTCCTTTTTTCTACTCATTAATGTCTTGTTCTCTTTTCTATATCTCCTTATTGGAGTGGAAAATTTCAATGGGGTCACCTTGGGCAATTTCGAGCACAATTTCATGCAGGCATTCTTTTTTAGCAGTCAGACGCTGACGACTGTGGGCTATGGCCACATCAGCCCGAATGGCTACCTGATCAGCATCTTGGCTTCATTTGAATCTTTTATGGGCTTGCTTACATTTGCATTGATGACTGGTTTGTTATATGGGCGATTTTCCCGGCCCTCGGCTAAGATTATTTTTAGCGAAAACCTCTTGATCTCCCCGTACAAGGCTGGAAAAGGTTTGATGTTTCGGATGGGAAATGCCAGCAAAAGTGAGTTGATTGAGACAGAAGTACAGCTATTAATGGCATTTAACCAACGCGAAGAAGATGGTTCACTGGCCAGAAAATTTTACCCATTGAATCTAGAAATTAACAAAATAAGCTTCTTCTCCCTTTCCTGGACGGTCGTTCATGCGTTAGACGAAAATAGCCCGATTTTCAATTTTTCGGAACAGAATATTCTCGATGCCAATGCCGAAATCATGGTGCTGGTGAAAGGTACAGACGAGACGGCCCAACAGGTAGTGCATGCCCGCAGATCTTATTCCGGCGATGAAATAGTCTGGAATGCTCGTTTTAGCCCGGTTATCGAGCATTCGACCCATGGGGTGCCAAGGGTGCTGACCCGAAAAATTGGGGATCATGAGCGGCTTTAATGGTAGGTGATGCTTATCTTTACAGCCTAAAAGATCTTAATATGCAGGTACAAGCAAGCAGTTCCCCTTTTAGTGCCTTCCCCACTAACTTAGTCACCATTGATCCTGAATTGGTGAGCGGCACACCAGTATTCGCAGGTACTAGAGTGCCTGTGAAATCTTTGTTCGACTGGCTAGAAACAGAGACGCTGAACGAGTTTTTGGAAAATTTTCCCAGTGTGCAACGAGTACAGGCTGTCGCGGTGCTGCGCTTTGCTGAGTACTCGTTTTTTACCCATGAACTGAAGGTGTATGAAACTGCTGCTTGACGAAAACCTTCCTGAGAAAATCCGGGGAGCATTCTCAGGCGACCACGAACTTGTTACGGTAAAGTTCATGGGCTGGAGCGGCAAGAAGAATGGCGAGTTGATGCAGTTGCTCTCAGAGTACCAATTCGACGCACTCGTCACGATGGACAAAAACCTGCCTTTTCAGCAAAACTTTGATCGGTATCCAGCCCAACTCTTCGTGCTGGATGCTCCGAACAACAAAATCTCCACGCTTTTGCCTTATGTCGAACATCTCTGCATGCTGCTGGAGGTGGGCATTGAAGACAAGGTGTTTTTCGTGGTGGTCGGTTGACTCGTGGTGGACTTATTAGCGCCTTGAATGAATTTGTAAATGCCTAATTCCAGTTCATTAAGCTGTATTTCCAGCTATAATTTCTACTCTTCAAACTACAATGACCATCCTTCACCGCTTCGCCCACCTCTTGGCGTTGACCTTGCTTATTTTTTTGGAACGTCCTGCTGGTCTGGTATCGGCACGAGGTGACGGGCAAAGTAACCTTCGTGTTTTTCCTTTGGAATTTGATATTGGCCATCATTCCCTACCCCGACAACCTTTTTGAGGAAATCGCCGACCATCTCATCAATCCTTCAGTACATACTCGGACGGTGGGTGTAACCCTGCTTTACGGAACTTTTTTACTATTTGGGTATTTAATAATCCGACTTTTTGGGACAAAACACAGGATAACTGAGCCAGCATAATTTCTTAAAAATTACCCAATAGTCAGCGAATAACACTAAACCTAAGCTACCTCAAACTGTTACCTTTGCAGCTTTCGGCATTCATGACGACAATGACGAATGACGATTAATGACGACAATGACGCAAGACATTTTTAATAAACTCAACGCCGCCGCCCACGAGCGCATCCTTATTATTGACGGTTCCATGGGCGTTTTCCTGCAATCCTATAAGCTGCCTGAGGAGGATTTTAGAGGGGAACGATTCAAAGACTTTCACCGGGAACTCCAAGGTAACTTTGATGTGCTCTGCCTCACCCGACCAGAGATTATCGAGGATATTCACCTAAAATACCTCGAAGCAGGAGCCGACATTATCGAGACCAATACTTTTAATGCGAGTGCGATTTCACAGGCTGAGTTTGATATGCCATTGGGAATATGTTACGACATCAACAAGGCTGCCGCTGAAATTGCCAAACGAGCCATTCAAGCGTGGGAGTTCAAGTCCTCAAATGCCGATCGTCTCAAATTTCCAAAATTCGTGGCGGGTGCGCTCGGACCTTTGAACAAAACCCTCTCGCTCAGCCCAGATGTAAACGACCCTGGCTTTCGAACCATTACTTTTGACGAAGCCAAAAATGCTTACGCCGAACAGGTTCGCGGCTTGATTGATGGTGGGGCCGATATTATTTTGGTAGAAACTATTTTTGATGTACTGAATTGCAAATCAGCGATTTACGCCATCGAAGAAGTGTTTGATGAAAAAGGATTTCGCCTCCCTGTGATCATTTCAGGGACGATCACCGATGCTTCAGGGCGCACGCTCAGCGGCCAAACCGTGGAAGCATTTTGGATTTCAATAAAACACGCCAAACCCTTCGCCGTTGGTCTAAACTGCGCGCTCGGCGCCGAGGAGATGCGCCCACACCTCGAAACACTGGCAGGAATTGCCGACTGCTTTATTAGCGCGTATCCGAACGCGGGATTACCCAACGAATTTGGCGAATACGACCAAACGGCCCACGAAATGTGCGTTTTCATGGAAGATTTTGCCAAGTCTGGATTTGTAAACATCGTTGGCGGATGTTGCGGAACTACGCCAGAGCACATTCGGCACATCGCGGAACACGTCAAAAAATACCCCCCACGCCAGCCCAAGCCATGGGGAGAAGGGCTTTCAAAATATGCTGGCCTTGAACCACTTGTGCTGCGAGAAAACACCAATTTTGTAAATATTGGCGAGCGAACCAATGTCACTGGCTCAGCAAAATTTGCCAAACTTATCAAAGATGGTAACTACCCTGAAGCCCTCACGGTAGCTCGACAGCAGGTGGATGGCGGTGCACAGATCATTGATGTGAATATGGACGAAGGTCTACTAGATTCAGAGGCTGCCATGGTCAAATTCCTCAACCTAATGTCTGCCGAGCCAGATATTGCCAAATTGCCAGTGATGGTGGATTCTTCCAAATTTCGAGTCATCGAGGCCGGCCTAAGATGTTTGCAGGGCAAGAGCATTGTTAACTCGATTTCGATGAAAGAAGGCGAGGTTGAATTCATTCGTCAAGCCACCATTTGCCGCCGTTTTGGGGCAGCCGTGGTTGTCATGGCATTCGACGAGCAGGGCCAGGCTGATACCATTGAGCGGAAAGTGAGTATTTGCCAAAGAGCCTACAAAATCCTCACTGCGCAAGTCGGCTACGATCCTACGGACATTATTTTTGATCCCAATATTTTTGCTGTAGCGACAGGAATTGAGGAACACAACGAATACGCTATTAATTTCATAGCGGCCACACGAATCATAAAAGCTACCTGCCCGGGCGCGAAAATTTCGGGTGGAGTGAGCAATTTGTCTTTTTCTTTTCGAGGCAACAACCACGTTCGGGAAGCCATGCATTCAGCGTTCTTGTACCATGCTACCCGGGCGGGTATGGATATGGGTATTGTCAACGCGGGGATGCTTGAAATTTATGAGCAAATCCCGAAAGAATTGCTCAAACGCATTGAGGATGTGCTGTTTAACCAACACCCGGATGCAACGGAGGAGCTTGTGAAATTGGCTGAATCATTCAAAGAAACGGGCGGAAAAATTATTGAAGAAGATTTGGCCTGGCGCAACGCAACGGTGCAAGCGCGTATTACCCATGCCCTGGTGCGCGGGATCGATAAGTTCGTAGAAGAAGACACTGAGGAGGCGCGAAAACTGTACCCAGCCCCTCTGCAAGTCATAGAAGGCCCACTTATGGACGGCATGAACGTGGTGGGCGATCTCTTCGGATCTGGAAAGATGTTTCTTCCGCAAGTGGTGAAATCAGCAAGGGTAATGAAAAAAGCGGTGGCTTATTTGCAGCCTTTCATCGAAGCTGAAAAAGGTGGGGTGATCATTGCCAAAGGAAAAATCCTCATGGCGACCGTTAAAGGTGACGTACACGATATCGGCAAAAATATCGTCGGAGTAGTGTTGGGGTGCAACAATTACGACATCGTAGACCTCGGGGTGATGGTACCCGCCGATAAAATTCTAAAAGCCGCCATCGCTGAAAATGTAGATGTCATTGGACTCAGTGGCCTGATTACGCCTTCTCTTGACGAGATGGTTCATGTAGCCAAGGAGATGCAGCGACTCGGCATGAAAATCCCACTGCTCATCGGTGGCGCTACGACCTCAAAGACCCATACTGCGGTAAAAATCGAGCCGCAATACCAAAATGGCCCGGTTGTTCATGTTTTGGATGCAAGCCGCTCTGTGGCGGTAGTGAGTTCACTTTTGACCAAAAACAAGATAGAGCACGAGGCTTTTTTGGAAAGAACAAAAGTAGAATACGAGCAAATTCGCATTCAGCGGGCGGGCCGCCAATCCTCTAAACAGTACCTTTCGCTGCAACAAGCCCGGGCGAATAAGTTGAAATTAGATTGGGATAACTACACTCCGCCAAAGCCGAATTTTACCGGGATCAAAACTTTTGAAAACTACCCGCTCAAAGAATTGGTAGCTTACATTGATTGGACACCATTTTTCCAAAGCTGGCAATTGGCCGGTAAATACCCGGCTATTTTGGAAGACGAGGTGGTTGGGGTAGAGGCCAAAAAGCTCTTCCACGATGCGCAGGTAATGTTGCGTCAAATCATAGACGGAAAGTGGTTGGAGGCGCGAGCCGTGATTGGGATTTTTGAAGCTAAATCGGTCGGGGATGATGATATTCAAATTTGTCTAAATGACGGGATAACGATGACGCTTCACCATTTGAGGCAGCAAAATGTGAAGGCGGCGGGGCAGGCAAACTATTGCCTGGCTGATTTTATTGCTCCGGCGCCCTCCCGCTTGGGGGGGCTGGGGGGGACAAAATACCCCGACCATATCGGCGCCTTCGCTGTCACCTCAGGCATTGGCATAGAAAAGTGGGTGGAGAAATTTGAAAAAGAGAATGACGATTATTCCGCCATACTGCTCAAAGCCCTTGCAGACCGACTTGCAGAAGCGTTGACCGAACGGATGCACGAGCGGGTGCGAAAAGAATTTTGGGGTTACGCCCAACAAGAAAACCTTGAGAATGAGCACCTTATTCACGAGGAGTATCAAGGTATTCGTCCGGCCCCTGGTTACCCGGCTTGTCCGGAACATACCGAAAAAAGGACACTTTGGCAATTGCTTGATCCAGAAAAAAATGCAGGAATCCAATTGACCGAAAGCTGCGCCATGTATCCCACTGCCGCTGTTTCTGGTTGGTATTTCAGCCACCCAGCGTCAAAGTACTTTGGTCTCGGGCAGATCGGAAAAGATCAAGTGGAGGATTATGCCAAACGAAAAGGAATGTCGTTTGCAGAAGCAGAGCGCTGGTTGGCGCCAGTTTTGAATTATGATTCTTAATGGATTATGAAGTGATGGAGTGATGGAGTGATGAAGCGATGAAGTGATGGGGTGATGGGATTATGAAGTGATGGAGTGCTGGAGTGATGAAGTGATGGGGTGATGAAGTGATTGTCTCGTCCTGAAATAGGTTTACAGAAACAACCTACTTTAGGACATGTTAAACAAAACAAAAAATGGCAAACGTTACAGTGAGTGTTTCAAGCAGCAAGTTGTGTCAGAGATTTCAGCAGGAGTGCTGAGCCGATCTGGGGCAGTTGAAAAGTATGGTGCGAGTTTGATGAGCATAGACCTATGGTGTCGTTCGTATGGAATTTTGGGGAGATTTACCTTTGGACAAAATGAATTCAACGTGCACATCAAAATCGGAAAGGACAAGCACTACGGGTTTTTGAAAAAAAATCTCCACCCTCCTTCGTCGGGTAGTATTTTTTTGCAAAAATCCTTGCGCTCACAACTCCATCGTTTGAAAAAGCCTCTAAGGGACGATGACCTGAAAAACTGCTTGAAACCAAACTGTCA